>NZ_DALZXY010000008.1:0-24333 GCF_031988865.1 Arthrobacter sp. | reverse complement strand
GGGGCAGCGCGGCTGGACCGCTAGGCTGGCGTTCCGCGGGGGCGGCGGCGCTCCAGCCAGAGGATCCCCGCTCCGGCCAGCAGGAGCAGCAGTGCGGCCCACAGGATCCGCATGCCGGACGCACCAGTGTTAGCCAGCTTGCCGTCGGCCGTTGCCTCGACCAGTGCGGGCCCGCTGTCGGCAGATGGCTCTGCCATGACACTGCCTGAGGAGCCCGCGCCACCGGAGACGGAAGCGACGTTCTCGACCACGGTGCCCGGCGCAGCCGTTACCTTCGCAACCACGGTCAGCTCCCTGGTCCCGCCCGGTGCGATGCCGCCGTCGTACCGGCATTCAACCCGCGCTCCGGCCGGGGGGCAGTCCCAGCCGGTACCCCCGGCGGACACGAATTCCAGGCCCGCGGGCAGGTTGTCGGTCACCGTCACCGGAGCCACGGAGGTGTTCTGGCCCGTGTTGGTCACCGAGATCAGGTAGCTTGCCTGGTGGTTGGAGTAACCGTCCAGCACCTTCTCGATGTTCCAGCTCACCAGCGGCAGGACAGGTGCCGTGTCGGTGGAGGTCACCGGCGTGGAACCTGGAGCCCGGGCCGTGGCCGTGTTCTCGACCTGCGGGTAGGCGCCGGCCAGCACGTCGACTGTGAGCACCAGTTCGGCTGAGGAACCCACGGCCAGCTCGCCGGGACGGTCACACTCCACGTCCTGCCCTGAAGCGGCGCAGGACCAGCCGTCACCGGCTGCGGAAACGAACCGGAGGGAATCCGGAAGTTCGTCCTGGATCACCACGGATCCGGGAGTTGCCGTCGGACCCGTGTTGGTGACCGTCAGGGTGTAGGTTCCCTGGCTGCCGACGGCAAACTCGCCGTTGTGGACCTTGGCGAGTTCCAGGATCGCCGAAGGATCGACGTCGAGCCGGTCATCCGTTGTGGAGGTTCCCGGCAGGTCAGGGTCCTGGGAGGAAGCCACCGCGGTGTTGAGCGCCGACGGGTAGGCAGCCGGTTCCACCATCACGGTGATGACGATGTCCGCGGCAGACTCGCCGGGCGCGAGCGTAGCCGGGTGGTCGCAGGACACTGTGCCCTCGGCCTCCGTGCAGGTCCAACCGTTCCCTGCAGCGGACTCAAACACCAGGCCGGCCGGGAGTACGTCCTGGACCTGGAGATCCTGGACGTTGGATGTCCCGGTGTTGGTTACCGTGATCCGGAAGTCCTTCAGTTCCCCAACCGTTCCGTTCCCAGTGTGCGTCTTGGTGATGCCGAGGGATAGAACACGGTCCACGGAGACGACGGCGGTGCCGCTGTTGTTTGCGGGTACCGGGTCGGGTGTGGGTGAGGAGACCACGGCCGTGTTTTCCATGTCGGCTTCGGCCGCATCAGCACCGACCAGCACGGTCAGGACCAGCGGTTCCGCGGAGGCACCCGGTGCCAGCGACCCGGCGAAGGTGCAGGTAACCAGCTGCTGCATGTTCGGATCGGACGGCGGAGCGGCAGCGGTGCAAACCCATCCTGCGCCGGCTGCGGACACAAAGCTCTGGCCCGCCGGCAGGGTATCGGTGACGGTCAGCGGGCCGGCTGCGGTGCTTGGCCCGTTGTTACTGACATTCAGGGTCCAGTCCATGCCTGTTCCGGCTTCGACGGTAGCTGCGGAGGCAGCCTTGGTCAGCTGCAGGTCAGCGCTGGCAATGATCGGCACATCGACGGGTCCGGGGTTGGTGATGGTCGACGGCGTGCCGCTGGTCAGTTCGGCCACGTTCTGGACGGTCAGGACCCCGTTGGCCGGGGTTACCGGCACGGCTGGATCCACGGCGGCCAGCACCGTAATCGGCGGCTGTGCACCGAGCGACGCCGTCGGCCGTTCACACACGACGTCCTGGCCGTAGGCCTCGCAGGTCCAGCCTGCACCAGACGCCGAGACAAAGCTCAGGTACTGCGGGAGGGTGTCCCGGACCGTGACCGATTCGGCATTGCCGGGGCCGGCGTTCACCGCCTGCAGGGTGAACCGCGCAGTGGTTCCGGCGACCACCGGTGCCGGGGTGTCCAGAGTCTTGGTCAGTGAGAGTACCGACTCCCTGAGCACCTCGGTCGGATCGGTGCTGTGGTTGTTGCCCGGCTCCCGGTCAGGAACCGTACCGTCACCGGTCACGAAGGCGGCGTTGGATACGACGCCCTGGACATGTGCTGCGATGGCCACGGTCATGACCAGGGAGACTGATCCGCCGGGAGCCAGGTTGCCCGGATAGTCACAGGTGACCAGCTGGCCCGCAGTGGTGCATCGCCAGCCAGCACTGGCCGACACGAAGGACATGCCATCCGGCAGGATGTCCGTGACCTTCAGGTAGCCGCCACCGGCAGCAAGGCTGGAATTCGACGGCCCGTTGTTGGTGACAACGAGGGTGTAGGCCAGGTTTTGCCCGGCTATCGCCGTGTCGCTGTGCGACTTGGCTAATGTCAGGTCGGCACGGGCCGTGGTGGGGCCGGTGCTGGTGCTGGTGTTCGGTGCGGGGCCAACTTCAGGAGTGCTCGTGGTGACCGACGCCGTGTTGGAGATGTCGGTGCCGCCGCTGGATGCGGAGACCAGGACGGTCAGGTCGAAACTGGTGGCGACCGCAGGCGACGCAGCGGGCAGCACACCTCCATTGGCCGTATAGGCACAGGACACCTTTTGGTCCACGGCAGAGCACGTCCAGTCGCTCCCAGCGGAAGACACGTAGGTCAGGCGGGGATCCAGATCATCTATGACCACCACGTCCCGGGCCGCCGAGGGCCCGTAGTTCGTGACTGAAACTGCATAGGTGGCCTGCTGGCCGGCGACCAGGTCCTTGGAAGACAGGACCTTGGCGATGCCGAGGTCCGTGACCTGCCCGGGAGTGGCGGTTGCCGTATCCGTGTTGTTCTCCGTCGGCTGGGGTTCACCGTCCGGCGCCTCCGGGGTGACCGGTGTGACCGTGGCCGTATTAGTGATGGCCTCCGTCGCGCTGGAATCAACCGCCAGCACCAGGGTCAGCACGTTGGCTTTAGCTCCGGAAGGGAGGTCCGATAGGTAGCTGCAGGTGACCTTGCCGTCTGCCAGTGCTCCACAGCTCCACCACGTCCCGGACGCCGAGACGAAACTGGTGCCGGCCGGAATGGTGTCCGTGATGGTGAACCCGCCACGGGCAACCGAAGGCCCGGCGTTCCTGACCTCCAGCGTGTAGGTTGCCTGCTGCCCGGCCACCATGGAACCGACCAGATCCTTGCTGAGCACCAGGTCCGCGTAAGCGGTGACGCGGGCGGTGGCGGTATCGGTGTTGTTCTCCGGGACCGGGTCATGGGTTTGCCCGGTGACCTGCGCGGTATTTGTCAGGACGGTGCTCTGGCCGCCTCCGATTACCGAGTAGGTGACGGTGATCGGTTCGAACGAGTCGCCGGATGCCAGTGTCCCAGTCCGTGTGCACTCCATTGTTCCGATCTGGCACGTCCAGCCAGTACCGGAAATACCGGTGACAGTCGCGGCATTCTGCAGGTCGAAAGTGTCCTTCACCTTGAACGGTCCGGCTGCGGTGTCCGGGCCGTTGTTGGTCACGGTCATGATCCAGCTGCCGTCCAGACCGGCTACAGGGGCCTTACCGACGGTCTTCTCAATCGAGAGGTCAGCTGAGGCAATCTTCGCTTCCGCACTGGTGGACGGTCCGGAATAGCTGCCCGTCTTGTTTCCAGGCTCACCTGTCGGGTCGGTGCCGGTGGGTGTGGCCGTGTTGCGGTGTGCGGTGGCCATTCCGACCGCAGCAGCGGTCGCCGGAACAGCCTGGTAGGTGATCGTCAGCGACGTCCCGGGTGGCAGGCTGCCAAGGTTGGCCCAGGTTAGGTTCCGGACTCCAGAAATAACGGGCTCGACGGCGGCCGCACCGCCGTTGTTGACGCTGACCAGGGCGCTGCCGGGGACGTAGGTCCAGTTTTCCGGAAGCTTGTCGGTGGCACCGGCATTGAGGGCCGTTCCCTGGCCGGAGTTGGTGACCTTGACCTGCCAGGTGAAAGGCTGGCCCCGGTAGGCGATGTCGCCGTTGGGAGTGGACTTGGAAGCGGCCAGCTTCGGGAAGGCCGGTGTGACGGTCGCCGATGCCTCGGGGCCGGGGTAGGTCTGTCCTGTGTCAGCAGGATCTGTCCCGGGCAGGGACGTGTAGGACGCCACCTTGGCAGTGTTCTTCAGGCCGTCCGCGGTCAGCTGCCCGGATGCTGCCAAGTTGGCGGTGTAGGTCAGCTCCACCCACGCACCCGGGTCGATTTTGGAGATGTTCCAAGTGATGGTGCCACCCCCGGTCTGCGGGTCGTGGCCGGTGAGGACACCGCCGTTGCCAAGATTGCCGACCCGGACGTTGGACGGCACGACGTCGGTGATCACCACGTTGTGGGCAGCGCTGGCGTTGGCGCCGCCCCAGTTGGTTGCCCGGACGGTGTAGGTGAAGCTCTCACCGGGCTCCGGGGTGGAATCGGAAACTGCCTTGCTGAGGCTGACCTTGGGCTCGAGGACCTTGACCGTGGCCGAAGAATCCTGGCCCTGCTGGTCGAAAGGATGCGCCGGTGTGGTGGGTTTGGCTTCCTTGACGGTATTCCAGGCCGGGTAGGCCTTGTTCAGCAGGTTCGCCCCCGCTGCGGGGTCCTCAACGGTAACGACCCTTGCCGTGTACTGGACCGTCACAATGCGTTCCTGTGTACTCGAGGTGTAGTCACCGAGGAGGAACCCGATCTTCGGGTCGCCGTCGGGCCCTTTAAGGTGGGTCACATCGCCGGTGCCGACAACTGCCACGCTGGCCGGATCAATCCCGGCGGGCAGGTCGTCAAGAATGGTGAGGTTGTAGAAGTTGATATTGGCGGGAATGGTCGTTTTGACCGTGTACGTAACTGTCTCACCCTTGGTGGCGGCCGCCGGGGTCGCCGTCTTTTCCACTGTTGCGCCGGCCGTTTTGACCGAACTTTCCGCCGAGGTGGTGTACGTCCGGACATCTCCGTCGGCCTGAGCGTCGTTCAGGCTCGTTCCGGCGAGCTGGACCGTGTTGGTGTAGGTCAAAGAACCGGCCGTTGCGTCTTCAACCTTGGCTGTGTAGTTGTGCACTACGTCCGGGGCTCCGGGGGCCAGATCACCGAGGTTCCAGCTGATGAGGGTGCTTCCGGCCGGGCAGCCGGCTTCATCCGCGGCCAGGACACGGCTGTTCAGGCCGGTGGTGGTCAACGTGAGCCCGGCAGGCAGGCAATCAGTCAGCACCGCGTTATGCAGCACCGAACCGGAGGCGTTGCGGGCGGTGACGGTGTAGGTGATGACGTCCCCGCCCGTGACCGTGTGGTCAGACGCAGGATGGTCGTTGGTTTTTGTGATTTCCGGTACCGGCTCCACAATGCCTGTCTGGGCGCTGGCGGATCGGTCTTCCGGGTCGGTTGCCCCCGGGTACGTTCCAGCGCCGCTCGACAGCGTTGCGGTGTTCGTCCGGTTAGTGCCGGCTGTGTTCGCCGCCAGATCTGTGACTACTGCTTCGATGACCATGCGCAGGACCTGGTCCTGTTCCGAGGTGTTCGCGTAGTCGCCGAGATTGACAGTCACAGTGTTGCCACTGACAACCGCGGAGCCCGGCAGTCCATCCGGCAGAGTGATGGCTGGGCTACCGAAAATGCTCAGGCCTTCGGGCAAGGTGTCTTTCAGGACGCCGTTGTACACGGTTGCTTTAGCGGGAATGGTGGCGGTGACGGTGTACGTTACCTTTTCGCCGATAGCTGCCTGGGTTGAGGCATCGGGAGCCGGTTCCGAACCGGTGTTCCCTGCTTCGCCCACTGTTGAAGTCACTCCCTTGGCGACGGCGGCAGAGGGAACCTGGACCAGCGCATCGTCGCGGACCGGATCGGGATCCTGAGCCTTCTTGTCCACTGATGTGTCAATGTTCTCGCCGGGGTAATGCGTCACGGTGTCACCCATGTTGGTGACCGCTTCGTAGGAGCGGACGTGCGCCGTGTTCGTCAGCGTTTCGGAGACGCCCAAGTAGGAGGGCATCTTGACCTGGTAGCTGAGGTCATGGCTGGCACCTGGTGCGATGTCAGCGATATTCCAGGTCAGGGCGCTGTGGTTCGCATTCCCAGCGAAGTTGGGGTGGCCGGGGGCCTTGGGATCGGTGCAGGTGCCGCCACCCGGATTGCTGATGTCGGTGCAGCGGATTTCTTCCGGGAGCACATCCCAGACCTGAACGTTTTTGACCGCGCGGGAGGAGCTGTTCTCAACCTTAAGCGTGTAGGTCACGTTGTCTCCGGCCCGCACCTGCGCTGCAGAGGCATTTTTGTCGATGCTCAGCGGAGTTTTTTCGGTGAGGAAATTGACCTCGTCGCGGTGCGAACGGGCCTGGCCTGCAGTGTTGGTGGCGCGCAGTTTGGCCAGGTTTCCGGTCTTGTCCCCGGTCTGGGCCGGGGCGGAGTTGACGATGGCGCTGAAGACCACGGTGAAGACGCTGCCGGCCGGAACTATCCGGCTGCCGCCGACGCTATCGCCCAGGGTCCAGGTAAGCAGCCCCTGATCCGCGCTGAACTGCACGCCGGGGCCGAAGCCCGAAACGGTGGCTGATCCGTCTTCGTAGGTGAGGTTGGTGGGCAGGAAATCGGTTACGACGGCGTTGCGGGTTTCCACCGCTCCGGAAAACTTCACCGAGACCTTGAAACACACGCGGTCGCCCTTGGCGAACGTCACGTCATCTGTTCCGGAGGGTTCGGCGCGGAAATCGGCGCTGGAGCAGGTCATCGGAGCGGAATCGAGTCCGATTTCCTTGGTCAGCGACTCAGCATCGGTGCTCAGGCCCGCCGATGACGGGTCGGTGACACTGACGGTTCCCGCATCGACGGGGTTTGCTGGGATCGGGGTGGTGACGGCCGTCTGCGAAACCTTGTTTTGGAAGGCGTCACCGGCGGAGGTGGGGGTGTTGCTCAGCGATCCGCCGCTGTAGTCCTTCCGCATCAGCGCGGGGTAGGTGAGCGTGTAACTGCCGTTGGCTTCAATAACTGCCTGCGGTTCGAACACCAGGGTGAAGGTGCCGGCCGTCAGGTCATGGGTCACGGACTTGTAGGGGACCGACGGTTCTTGGCCGCCCAATTCGCAATCTTTAGGTTTGTCTTTGTAGGTTCCCAGCGGGCAGAGGCCGTCAGGAAGGACGTCGGTGATGACGATTCCATTGCTGGACGCATATTCACTGGCATCAAGCTGGAGCGTGTAAGTGACGACCTCGCCGGCCTTGAACTCCTGCACGGCGGAGGATTTCAGGATGCGCAGATCGTGCACCGTGACGGTGTGCTGGTCCTTGGCCATGACCTCGGGAGGACCATCGGCCTCCACCTTGCCGGAATACCGGCCGGCAGCCTCTACATAGTTAGTGGCCGCGTCGCCGCCGTCGACCTGGCGCGTGGGAGCGCCGGTGTTGTTGGCCAGGTTGGCAGCTTGGCCCAGGCTTTCCGGGGTGGGCGCCGAATCGAACAAGGTGTTCTCCCGCAGGGGTACTCCGGCTGCGTAACGGATATCGGTTACCTGGCCGGCGGTCATGCTGCCCAGTTCCCAGACGACCTTGGTGTAGACGCCGTCCGGATATCCCGCCGGGTTCTGGACCGTTTCAACCGAAGCCGGGACCAGGCAGGGGTCAATCACAGGGGTGCCCGCAAGCGAGGGGGCACCGGGGAACTCCTCAGGACCATTGTCCACGGCCCCGCACCCGAGGAACTCGAGGTTGGCCGGCAGGTAGTCCGTGACAACCACACCGTCGGTGGCGGCAAAGGTGTTGTTCGTGACCTTCACCGTGTACACGGTGGTCTGGGTATGTACTCCGCGGAGCAGTTCGGATTCCGGGCTCGGCTCGGACTTGGCGACTTCCAAGGCAGTCACGGTTGTAGATACCGGCCCGCTGGCAGCCGAGGAGGAGAAGCTTGCGGCCCGGACGGATCCGTCAGGGTTGAAGGCGGGGACCGTGCGCGGATTGGTGTTGGCGTACACGTCAGCGTTATTGGTAACAGTGTTGCCCACGGGGTGGCTGGCCGGGTCCACGGAAACGCCGAAGCTGATCCCGTTCGAGTCGCTGGGCTGCAGGTCAAAGGCATCACGCCAGATGAGCGTGGTCTGTCCGGGGAGAGGCTTATCCGCAATCACGAGCGGTTCGTTGCCTGCCGGCATGGTGCTTCCCGGCTCGTACCTAACTCCCGCGGGCAGGACATCCCGGAAGGAGACGTTGTACTGCGCATCGTTCCCGGTGTTGCTGGCCGTCAGTGAGTACGATGCCTTGCCGTTGACGAGGACAGTGTCCGGTGCCTCCTTCCCGAGGGACAAACCGGTGTCGGCAGCGACGGCCGGCAGGGCCGGGACCACCAGCCCGGTCACCAAAAGGGAAAAGGACAGCAAGAAAGTAAGCAGCCTGCGCAAAAGGACCCCCAGCAAGGTCCGCTGATTGACTCGAGCAAAAAGCGGTTTGAATATAAACGAATCAAGCTTACGGGAGCCGGACGGCGTTATAGCGTATTACTACGCTGGCTTTACCGTATCTTGAGCAAACATTTCGCATAAAACGCGAAACTGTGGGCGGGATCGGCTGTTTTGGTCCGCATCTCCTGCTCTCGCACATCGGATTCGGCTGTGCGGAGGCCTCCGGGCGTTCAGCTTCGACGCGGAACCGTGGGCCAGGCAGCGGGCAGTCCTGCACGCCGCCGATTTGCCCCTGCGCAAGCAGCCGCACTGCAGGAGTGGTGCCTTGGGTGCGGGCCCCCAAGGAATAGTAAGCTTGCTTCCCAATGGGCACCGACTGTGCAAGAGTTTAATGCGTAGGTTTTAAGGGCCTCCAGGTGGCCGGAGTTCACACTCTCTGCCGGAGCTAAGGAGTTGGCCATGTCATACGCAAGCAGTAGCCGAGGACTATCAGCCCGCAGGACAAACATCCAAGTGGCGGCGATTGTTTTTGGCATTATTTTCCTGGTAATTGGCGTACTCGGATTTATCCCCGGAATTACCGCGAACTACAGTGCGCTCTACTTCGCCGGTTACGACTCTGAGGCCGTCCTCCTCGGAGTTTTTCAAGTTTCTATTCTGCACAATGTAATCCACATACTCCTCGGACTCGCAGGGTTGTGGATGGCGCGAAGTAATTCATCGGCAAAGACTTATCTGATTGGCGCCGGTGTTCTGTATCTGCTCCTATTTATCTACGGACTGATCATTCCCCTCAATGGCGCGGCCAACTTTGTCCCGTTCAACTGGGCTGATAACTGGCTGCACCTTGGACTGGGAGCCGTGATGATCATTCTTGGCTTCGTGCTCGGCTCTGACACGGCCCGCAGCAGCAGTGGAAGCCGCGGCTCGCCGGGTGAAGGCAGTATCCCGAACTAGCTGCCACCCATGCGCAGGAAGGCACGGCTGAGGGCCGTGCCTTCTGTGTGTCCGCTGAACTGTTGAGTTCCCGCAGGCCAGTATTACGGGAATCTTGCAGTGAAGTTGTAAATTAGGAAGCACCCTTAGAAAGGATGGTTGGGCCCGTGTTGACCGAGTTGACTCCTGCTGTTTCCCGCCCGTTGCGTTGCGCAAATGCACCAACCCCGGGCCAGGGCGGCGCGGCATGAGCTCCCCCGTCCTGTTGGGGGCCGCACCCCTTTCCGAAGATGACTACGCTGCCCTCGAGGATCTGGCGGGCCTGGCGGTTGACGCCAACGGTTCAGCTGTTGCTGCCCTGTCCTTGATCAAGCCCGCGGCCGCTTTCGCCCCCCTGCCGGGGCAGGGGTCAACTGCCCGGCTGTGGGAGCTGCTGGCAACCCTTGGGGCAGCGGATCTCACGGCGGCACGGGTAATCGAACCGCATTTGGACGCCCTCGCCATCCTGGCCCAGTCCGCCGAACAGGATCCGGGCACCGAATATGCCGAACACGGAATAGATTCCTCCGCCGGGACCTGGGGAGTTTATGCCGCTGAGGCGCCCGGGATGGTTTTGGAAGCAGCTGAGCTCGACGGCGTGTGGCAGCTTTCCGGCAGGAAGCCGTGGTGCTCGCTGGCAGCGCAGCTGGACTACGCGGTGATCACCGCACGCACGGGCCCCCAGTCCCGGCGTGCCTTTACCGTCGACCTCCGGCTTCCCGGTGTGCAGGCGGGAGATGGCTTGTGGGTGAGCCGTGGGCTGGCCGCGGTGGAAAGCAGTGCGGTCGACTTCCAGGATGTGCCCGCCGTGCCGCTGGGCGCAGATAACTGGTACCTGGAGCGCAGCGGGTTCGCCTGGGGTGGCATGGGAGTAGCCGCGTGTTGGTACGGCGGCGCCGTGGGAATTGCCCGCCGGCTGATGCGTGCCAGCCGCAGCCGGACCCCGGACCAAGTGGCCCACATGCTGATTGGGCAGGCGGACTCTGCCCTGCACGCCGCCCGCCGGTCGCTGGCAGCAGCGGCGGCGGACGTTGATGCCGGCAGGGCAGACGGAGCAGCCGGCGCGATCCTCGCCCAGCGGGTCAGAGCGGTCGTCGCCGGGGCGGTCGAACAGGTGCTCCAGGCCGCCGCCCACGGACTCGGCCCCGGTCCGCTTACTGCCGAGGAAGAGCATGCCCGCCGGGTGGCAGACCTGCAGGTCTATGTCCGCCAGCACCATGCAGAGCGCGATCACGCCGCCCTGGGCAAAGCGCTGCTGGCCACCGCGGGGGATCCATGGTGAGCTTCACGCACCAGGACCCGACCCGCACCGAAGAAACCTGGCTCCCCCTGATCAATGAGGCTCCCCACCTGGGTGCAGCCCTGGCCGGAATTCCCGAACGCCTGGTGGTCCTCGCGGCGCATCCAGATGACGAATCCCTGGGCGCGGGTGGGTTGATAGCTGCCTTGGCAGCGGCCGGGACAACCGTCGACGTCGTAGTGGCAACGGCAGGTGAGGCATCGCATCCCGGCTCGCCCACGCACACCCCCGAGTCGCTTTCGGCTCTCCGCGGGAAGGAGCTGCACGATGCCGTTGCCGAGCTTGCTCCCCGGGCTGGGGTCAGGCTGCTGGGGCTGCCCGATGGCCGCCTCGCAGACCACCGCGGGGAGCTGGCCCGTGCCCTTGCCCAGGCAGTGGGGGACAGCGGCGACAATGTTTGGCTGGTGGCTCCCTGCCGCAGTGACGGACACACCGACCATGACACTGCCGGTTCCGTGGCGGCCGAGGTCGCCGAGGCGGCACGGATTCCCCTGCTCGAGTACCCCATCTGGCTCTGGCACTGGGGGACGGCGGCTGATATCCCTGACGGCCTGCACCTCTTTCCCGTGGACACTGACGCGGCAGCCCGCAAGGACCGCGCGATGGCCGCGCACCACAGCCAGGTGGCCCCGCTCTCCACAGCACCCGGAGACGAAGTACTCCTGGCTCCTGAGGTCCTGGAGCATTTCCAGCGCCCGTTCGAGAGTTTCATCATCACCGTTCCGCGGACTGCGCGCAGGGTCTTCGAAGAGCTCTACGCAGATTCGTCGGATCCGTGGAACTTTGAGGGGAGCTTCTACGAACACCGCAAACGCGCCCTGACCCTGGCGATGCTGCCGAAGGAGCGTTTCAGCACGGTCTTCGAACCGGGCTGTTCCATCGGCGTCCTCACCGGTGAGCTGGCCAAGCGGTCGGAGTCCGTACTGGCAATGGATATCAGCGACCGGGCCCTGGCACTTGCGCGGGAACGCCTGGACGGAGCCGACGGCGTGGAGTTTATCCAGGGTGCCATCCCGGAAGAGTGGCCGGAGGGCACCTTCGACCTGGTGGTCATTTCCGAAATCGGCTACTTCCTTCTGCCCGGCCAGCTGCAGGCGACAGTGGACCGCGCTGCGGCGTCCCTGGCGGAGGACGGCGTGCTGCTGCTGTGCCACTGGCGGCACCCGAACAGCGGCTGGCCACTGACCGGGGACACCGTGCATCAGGCATTCCGCTCCGGCAGCGGACTGGAGGTCGTCGCCGAACACTGCGAGGCAGATTTCCGGATTGATGTGCTGATGCACGCACCGGCAGTTTCAGTGGCCGCCCGGGCGGGGCTGCTGTGAAGCCACGCCATACCGGCGTCGTTATTCCTGCCCGCAACGAGGAAGAGCTGCTCCCGCGCTGCCTGGCATCGGTGGCGGCAGCCATCGCTCCGCTTCAAGCAGAGCGGCCCGCGCGGGTGAGCATTGCCGTCGTCCTGGATTCCTGCACCGACGGGTCGGCGGCGGCCGCCAGGGAAGCCGGGCTCAACCTGGGATTGGAGCTGCACCTGCTGGAGACCGATGCCGGCAACGTCGGGGCGGCGCGCGCCCAAGGAGTCGACGCCGTTCGGCGGCTGGGTGCGGGGTGGATTGCCAATACCGACGCGGACACCGTGGTTCCGGGTAACTGGATCCTTACGCAGCACCAGTTGGCCGCGGCCGGATACGGACTGATCCTGGGCACGGTGGTGCCCGATGCCGCCGACCTGACCGCCGAGCACCTGACCCGCTGGCATGCAAGGCATTCCCTGGCCGAAGGCCACCCGCACGTGCACGGTGCAAACCTCGGTTTTTCCGCTGACGCTTACACGGCAGGCGGTGGTTTTGCGCCCGACGCTGTCCATGAGGACGTCCAGCTGGCTGAGCGGATTAAAGCAGCCGGGCTGCCCTGGATTGCCACCGACTGGATCCGGGCCGTAACCTCCGGCCGCCGCGACGGGCGCACCCCCGAAGGTTTCTCGAGCTTCCTCCGGCAGCTGCTCAACTGATCCGCCCCAGTGCCCCGGCTATGGTGCAGGACTGCGCCGCTGGCTAGCGTGGGGGGATGGACTCTCTTCAGATTCAGCAGCAGATCCAGGCCCTGGTGGAACGCGAACAGGCACTGCGCGACGCCGGCCCGTCCCCGGATCCGGACCGGCACGCCGAACAGCTCCGCCAAGTGGGTGAACAACTGGACCAGTGCTGGGACCTGCTTCGGCAGCGCCGGGCCCGCATCGATGCGGGAGAGGATCCGGATGACGCGAATGTGCGGCCCGTGAGCGAAGTCGAGGGCTACCGCCAGTAAGCTCCTGCGGTCAGCGGGTCAGGGACCGCGCCAGCGTGGCTGCGCCGATGGTTCGGCGGAACGGACTCTGGCCCCGGAACGTCTCCCTGGCGGCCCACCAGATCATGGAGGCCTGGCTTGCCCGGTGCAGGAAGTCCCGGTTGCGCTGCGTCAGAGCCATGCCGGAGGCGGCCCCGAAGCCGGCCCACGCCAGCAGCGGGAGGTTTGGCCATTGGAATACGTTCTGCCTGCCGGCACGGTCACGGAAAAAGCTGGTGATGGCCATTTCTTAGGCCCCTTTCTTCGTCTTCCGGCCGGAGGACTTTGCCGCCGGTTTCTTACCCTCGGTTTCCGCCTGCTCTGCTGAGCCGGACTTTTTCCCGCGGTTCTTCTCCACGCTGCGGCGCAGGGCTTCCATCAGGTCCAGGACCTTACCGCCCTCATCTTCGGCTTCTTCGCCAAAGGTTTCCTGGGTGTCGAGTGCCTCTCCCTTTTCCAGTTTGGCTTCAATGAGTGTGCGCAGCTGGTCCTGGTATTCGTCGGTAAATCCCGAGGGGTCAAAGTCGGAGCTGAATGATTCCACCAGCGCCGAAGACATTTCCAGTTCCTTTGCCGAAATGCGGACGCTCTCTTCGAGGGATGGGAAGGCCGCCTCGCGTACCTCGTCCTCCCAGAGGAGGGTCTGCAGGGTCAGGACGTCGCCGCGGACCCGCAGGGCTCCCAGCCGGCTTTTCTGCCGCAGCGAAAACTGGACTATGGCTGTGCGGTTTGAATCCTCAAGGGTGCGGCGCAGCAGCACATAGGACTTGATGGACTTTGAATCCGGCTCCAGGTAATAGGTTCGGTCGAACAGGATGGGGTCCACCTGGTCGCTGGGCACGAACTCCACCACCTCAATCTCCCGGTTCTTCTCCACCGGCAGAGACGCCAAATCCTCGTCAGTGAGGACCACTGTCTGCTCGCCGTCGTCGTAGGCCTTGGCAATGTTCTTGTATTCGACCACTTCGCCGCAGACTTCACAGCGGCGCTGGTAGCGGATACGCCCGCCGTCCTTCTCATGCACCTGGTGCAGGCTGACGTCGTGGTCCTCGGTGGCGGAGTACACCTTGACCGGCACGTTGACCAGCCCAAACGCAATTCCGCCCTTCCAAATGGCTCTCATGTACCAAGTGAACACCAAGCAGGCTGAGAGTTACCAGACTCCGGACGGCGGGGGCGCAGCGGGAACCAAGGCGGCCGGTCTTTCCCACCACCCTTGGCGGCCGCCAATGGCTTGCATACCCTGTGAGCAGATTTTTCGGTGCTCAGGCCGGACGCCTCTGCCAGAACCGTATGCGACCACAGCAACCATCGGGAGAAGCCATGATCCAGGAAACAGACCTAGAGACCCTGCGCGGCAGCGTTGGCGGAATCGTGAGCCGGCCCGGCGAGGCTGCCTATGCCGAGGACACTGCCTCCTACAACCTAGCCCTGGTCCACCGGCCGGAGGCCGCCCTGGGAGCGCTCGACGCCGGCGACGTCGCCCGGGCTGTGGCCTGGGCCGCTGAGCGCGGGATTCCCCTGGGGATCCAGTCCACCGGCCACGGTGTCTCAGCGCCCATGGACGAAGGCCTGCTGATAAATACTTCACGGCTGCAGGACCTGGAAGTCGACCAGACGGCCGGCACCGTGACGGTGGGAGCAGGCGTCCGCTGGTCCGCCGTCCTGGAGAAGCTGGTGCCGCTGGGGCTCACGGCTGCCCATGGCTCCAGCTCCGGGGTGGGGGTCGTTGGCTACACGGTCGGAGGCGGACTGCCGCTGATGGGCCGCTCCCTCGGGTTTGCTGCAGATCATGTGCGCAGCCTCGAGGTCATCACTGCGGATGGAACGGCCCGCCGCGTCGATCCGGATCATGAGCCGGACCTGTTCACCGTGCTGCGCGGCGGCAAGGGTAACTTCGGGATCGTCACAGCAATGACCATCAGCGCGGTGCCGCTCGGCGAATTCTACGGCGGGCAGATCGTCTATCCCGAAGGAGCTGCCGGGGAAGTGCTCGAGGCGTTCCGGCAATGGGCACCGGGGTTGCCGGACGAAGCATCTGCGTCACTGGCCTTTATGCACGTTCCTGACGCTCCGTTCATCCCGGCCGAGCTCCGCGGGACAGCGCCTGTCCTGCTGCGCTTTGGGTTGTTTGGCGGCCAGGAGCAGGGGGACGCACTGCTCGGGGCGATGCGTGCGCTGCCGGCCCTCGCCGACACGATTGGTCCCATGGATTACAGCGCAGTGGATGCCATCCATGACGATCCGGCGGGTCCGATGCCCAGTATGGAGCGTGGAATGCTGCTCGCGGACCTTGGCGAAGAGGCGGCCGCGGAACTGATGCGCCAAGTGGGACCGGGATCGGGCACACCCCTGATCATGGCGGAGTTGCGGCTGCTGGGCGGGGCATTGGGAGCTGATCCCGAATTTCCGGATGCAGTGTCCGGCCGCAGCGCCGGATACCACCTCTTTGTCCTTGGTGTTCCAGGCCTTCCCACCGAAGATGCCGTCGAAGCGGCGCTGGTGCGGCTGGGTGTCGCCTTTGAGCCGCACGCTTCCGGAACCCTGGTCAATTTCCATGGCGCGGCAGGTGATGCCCAGGACCGTGCCCGCGCCTGGGACCCCGAGGTTTACGCAGCAATCCGCGATGCCAAGGCAACCTGGGACCCGCAGAACCTCTTCCGCTACGGACACGCCGTTCCGCCACTTGGTTTAATGGATTCAGCAACCGGTTGAGCTGCAGCCGGGCGGGCGCCGGCGGGCGTCCGGCAGGCTAGGCAAGGCTAGGCAAGGCAAGGCAAGGCAGAACAGGGTAATGGACGGACAGGCCCCGATTCCCGGGGAACTCACGGTAGGACAGGTGGCTGAACGCAGCGGCGTGGCTGTTTCCGCCCTGCATTTCTATGAGCGGCAGGGCTTGATCCGCAGCTGGCGCACCGCCGGAAACCAGCGCCGTTTCGACCGGTCCGTCCTGCGGCGGGTGGCGGTGATCCGTGCTGCCCAGCGGGCCGGGATTCCCTTGGCCGACATCGCTTCAGCCCTGGCGGAGCTGCCCGACGACGCGGTCCCGGACCAAGATGACTGGCGGAGGCTCTCCGCCGCCTGGCGCCAGGACCTTGACGGCCGGATCCACCAGCTTGAGGCGCTGCGCGACCGGCTTGGCGGCTGCATCGGCTGCGGCTGCCTGTCCCTGGCAGAGTGCAGCTTTGTTAACCCGGGAGATGCCTCCGGGCTCCGCTCCCATGGGGCTCCGCTGCTGGAACCCGACTCCTGATTTGACCTCAACTAATGTTGAGGTTCTACGGTGGGGGTATGACTTCAACGGCAGCTGCCCGTCCCGTAGTGGATGAATTCAAGGACGCCTTCCGAGGCCACCCCGCCGGCGTAGCGATTATTACCGCCACGGGGCCTTCCGGCCCGGTGGGACTAACGGCATCTTCAGTCGCCTCCGTGTCAGCAGAGCCACCCATACTCGCGTTCTCGCTGGCCTCCACCGAGGGATCCGCCGGCGTGATTTCCAACGCCGACACCATCGTGGTTCACCTGCTCGGTGCCGAGAACTCCGAACTGGCCGCAGTGTTTGCCGCCCGGGGGTCCAAGCGGTTCGGCCCGGATATGGAATGGTCCACACTCGCGGGTGGGGAGCCGCTGCTCGGGGGTGTGCCGCGGGCCCTGGTGTGCCGCATCCTGTCCCGCATCGAGGCAGGCAGCTCGACGCTGCTTGCCGCCGCCGTGCTGGAAATCCACGCCGGGCCGGCAGCCGCACCCCTCGTTTACCATGACCGCACCTACCATCGCCTGAGCGGAGAGTCCGCCCTTTAGGATTCCGCCCTGGCGGGACCCGCTTGTCAGCACAGTTCCCGCCCGGCTGCTCCGGCCAGCGCCTCAGCGACCCGGGAGAGCGCGGGGAGTTCCACCCGCCACTGCTGCCAGAACAGCGGCACATCCACGGTGCGGCCGGCGTCGAGCAGTACCAGCGAGCCATCTGCCAACAGCGGCCCCGCCTGCAGATCCGGAAGCACCGCCCAGCCAAAGCCCAGCCGGGTGGCCTGCAGGAAATCCCAGGACGCCGGCACAAAGTGGTGCGGCGGCGTGACGCCCGGGCCGAAGCAGTCCCGAAGGAACCTTTGCTGCAGTGAATCTTTGCGGTTGAACACCACCATGGGTGCCGTGGCGGCCGAAGCTGCGTTCCACCCCTCGGGCAGCCAGCGCCGGATAAACGCCGGACTGGCCACCGGCTGGTACCGCATGGTTCCCAGCGGCTCCACTGAACAGCCCTGAACCGCTCCCGGGCTGGAGGTCACCGCCCCCATCGCCGTGCCGTTACGGAGGCTGTCGGCAGAATAGTCCTGGTCCTCCAAAGTGAACTCGAAGCTGATGTCCGGCAGGGCAGCGAGAGCCGGCAGCACCCAGGTGGCCAGGGAATCCGCATTAACCACCAGTTGCACCCGTGGCCGGCCGGCCGCCTCATCCAATCCCAACCGCTGGACCGCGTCAGTTTCCAGGGCCGCGACCTGGCGTGCCAGCCGCAGCAGGACGGCGCCGGGTTCCGTGACCGTAGCTGGCCTGCCGCGGCGGAGCAGGACCGCACCGACCTGCTTCTCCAGTGCTTTGATCCGCTGGCTGATGGCCGAAGGGGTTACGTGCAGGGAGGCGGCGGCCGCTTCGAACCCACCCTGGTCGATGACGGCACAGAGGGCACGCAGCTGGTCCGAGTTAAGCTCCATGGTAAGAAATCCTAAACTCCGGTTAAAAAGATTAGTTGGATTGCTGAAAGCGGCTGGCCTACGGTCGCAGGGTGACCACAGCAGATTTGGCTCCCCTCCTCACCGGGCTCGGAAGCGGCCTGGCCCTCATTATTGCCATCGGTGCCCAGAATGCCTTTGTGCTCCGGCAGGGGATCCGCCGCGAGCACCTGGTGCCGGTTGTGGCCGTCTGCATCCTCAGTGATGCGGTCCTGATCCTGCTGGGCACGGCAGGCATCGGGAAACTCACCGAAGCGGCGCCGCTGGCCCTGGACGGCATCCGCTGGGCGGGGGCGGCTTTCCTGCTGGCCTATGGACTGCTTTCCTTCAAGCGGGCCTTCCGGCCTGCTGCCCTGGAAGCTACAACGGGCGGCCGGGGCACGCTGGCGGCGGCTGTCCTCACGTGTCTGAGCCTGACCTGGCTTAATCCGCACGTCTACCTGGACACCGTTGTGCTTCTGGGGTCCCTTGCGGCGTCCCACGGCCCGGATGGCCGGTGGCTGTTTGCCGCCGGCGCGATCGTTGCCAGCGTCCTGTGGTTCAGTGCCCTGGGATTCGGGGCGCGCCTGCTGGCCCCCGTTTTTGCCATGCCCAAGGCCTGGCGGATCCTGGACCTGTCCATCGGCGTTTTTATGCTGGTGCTTGCGCTTGGACTGATCAGCAGTTCCCTGTGACCCGCGCTGAGGGCCTTGGAAATCCGGCCCGCCGTTGCTGATAGTCTCCCGATAATCGGCGGGCTGGCCGCTGCAGAACTGGGGGATCGGGAATGGATATTTCGCGGGCACGGAGGGCATTGAAGGCACGGGCGGCACTGGCCAAACCCGGACCCCGAGGGGGTGCCTTGGCTGGCTGGACCGCGATTGCTGCCGCGGGAGCTTTAGCCCTTGGCGGCTGCTCTGCACCGCCCCCACCCCCTTTTGCCATCTTTGACACTGAGGCCGGTGAACAGGACACCCTTCCCGACTGGGTGTCACTGCAAGAGGGTGGAGACGAGGTCCGGTACCTGGCCACGAATGGTACCGCGCGTTACTACGTTTCCCGGAGTAGCACCACCCACTGCCTGGTTGTTGTGGCCGGCGACGAGGATGATAACTGGTCCGCCGGCTGCAGCGGAGGTCTCGGGCAAGGTTTGGTGGTCACCGGTAATGCGCCGGGAGTGCCAGGTACAGCAGCCCTGGTCGTGGACGGCTACACCGAGAGGAACCCTGAGGCCGCCGAAGGGTGGGAGCAGCTGCACGAGAATGTCCTGTACCGAAACGCCCTGGGCCTGACTGCCGGGCAGTTAGGCGGTTAGGTTGGAAGGGACGTAATTCCCCACATCAATCTGAAGGAGGGCCATGACCGACTACTTCGAGGGAGATCCCCGGTCCATGCGGGAACGGATGCAGGCAGGGGAAATGTACATCGCCGACGACGCCGAACTGGCTGCTGACAGCAGGCGGGCGATCTCCTTGGCCGACCGCTACACCCGGCTCTGGCCGCAGGACCCGGACACCGCCGTCGCGCTCCTTGCTGAACTGCTCGGTGAGATCGGCGAGGGAACCGAGATCCGCCCGCCGCTCTATGTCGATTACGGAAAGTACATCAGCATCGGTGCGCGGACCTTTATCAACTACAACTTCACCGCCTTGGACGTAGCCCCAATTAGCATCGGCGATGATGTCCAGATCGGACCCAACGTGCAGCTTCTGACGCCTACCCACCCGCTGGCTCCGGGGCCTCGGCGGGACAAACTGGAAGCCGCCCGGCCCATCACTATCGGCAACAATGTCTGGCTAGGCGGGGGCGTGGTTGTCCTGCCCGGAATCAGTATCGGAGCGAACACCGTGGTGGGGGCCGGCGCCGTCGTCACGCGGGACCTGCCGGCCAACGTCGTCGCAGTGGGAAATCCGGCGCGCATCGTCCGGGAACTGGACGACGGCGCCTAGGCCCCCGGGGCCCAGCCGCCCCAATCCGCATGCGCGGGAGGGCGGGACGAGCAAGAGTTCCCTACAGTGGGGAATTGGGGAGAAATGGCCGTTTCACCCCGGCGTCTAGGACAGGAGAACCAGGAATGGGCCAGATCAGCGTTGGCAACGATAACAGCACTTCCATCGACCTCTACTACGAGGACCACGGCTCCGGGCAGCCCGTCGTCCTGATCCACGGGTATCCGCTGGACGGATCCTCCTGGGAAAAGCAGACGGCCGCGCTGTTGGAGGCCGGCTACCGTGTCATTACCTATGACCGGCGAGGATTCGGAAAATCCTCCAAGCCGGTCACCGGCTACGACTACGACACCTTCGCCGCCGACCTCAGCACCCTGCTGAGCGCCTTGGACCTGCAGGACGTTGTCCTGGTCGGATTCTCCATGGGCACGGGCGAAGTGGGCCGTTACCTGGGAACCTACGGCTCGGCACGCGTGGCCAAGGCGGTCTTCCTAGGTTCGCTGGAACCGTACCTGCTGCAGACTGGAGACAACCCGACCGGAGTTCCGCAGGAAGTCTTTGACGGCCTGCTTCAGGCAGTCACCGCGGACCGGTACGCGTTCTTCACCGAGTTCTTCCAGAACTTCTATAACGCCGATGACCTGCTGGGCACTCCGCGGCTCAGCCAGGAAGTCATTAACGCCGGCTGGAACCTAGCGGTCTCCGCGAGCCCGGCCGCCGCCATAGCCGCCCAGCCGACCTGGCTGACCGACTTCCGCGGAGATATCCCGAAGATCGATGTTCCCGCACTGATCGTCCACGGCACAGCCGATAACATCCTGCCCATTGACGCGACCGGGCGGCAGTTCGCCAAGGCCCTGCCGTCCGCGGAATATGTTGAGATCGAAGGCGCTCCGCACGGCCTTCTATGGACGCACGCGGCAGAGGTCAACGACGCGCTGCTGACCTTCCTGGCCAGATAGGCCAGCGTTCCCCCGGCTTCGTGAGCCTGCCATCGGTTACAGTGTGTGCACCAATGGGGGAGGGCCGGAACGGACGACGGCGGGATCCGGGTGGCTTGGGCGCCCGCCGCAGGGTCCGGTCCGGTCCGCACGAATGATGGGAATACATCATCATGACGAGCAGGCAGAGTGACTTCGACCCGCGCTACGATCCGGCGTACCAGCGCGGCGGCATCGAAGCCGGCTTTGAACAGATCGTCGAGGCGCCGCCGCAGGTGGTGGAAATCAGCGACACTGGAGGGCAGCAGCCGCAGGCCGGCGCCCGGCAGGCCTGGGCAAGCCTCGAGCAGCGGCAGCGCAGGTACCGGATCGCTGCCTGGACACTGGCCGCTGGGCTGCTGGTCCTGGGCCTGTTTGGCCTCTTCGCCGACATGATCATCCCGCCCGACCCGTCCTACTTGCAGCCCAACAACTATGGCTATGTCGTTGAACCATGGACCCAACGGCTGCGGTGGGCGGCCCCGAACCTGATTATGCTGGGGGCACTGGCATCCGTCGTCCAGCTCTACCTTGAGCAGTCGCAGATCTTCCGGCTCCGCACGGGCCGCTGACCAGGTTCCGGCTGAATGAAGCATCCCCAAAGCGAGGAGAAGCCATGAGCAAGAAAACCGCCCTAAAGGACCTGACGGCAGAGCAGAAGAAGGGGCTGGGGATCCTCTCCGGCGTCCAGTTCCTGCTGGCAGGCGCCGCGCTGGTCGACATCTGGCGCCGGCCCGGCAGTGAGATTCACGGTTCCAAGGTGGCGTGGAGCGCGGCCTGTGCAGTGAACTTCATCGGGCCGATCGCCTATTTCGTGTTTGGGCGCCGCCGGTCCTAGCCTTTGGGCTGCGAAGAGTATTCCTCCCACGGAATATTCCAGTCCCCATAGCCGTCCCAGACGGTTGTGGGGCCCACGCCGGTGTTCAGGACCTGCACCACGTCGCCCGGTTCGAAGGTGTCGTAGAAGTACTTGGCGCCTTCGCCTGACATGCCAACGCAGCCGTGGGAAACGTTGATGACCCCGAGTGCCCCGAGCGCCCCTGGCAGGGCCTGGTGGACAAATACACCGCTGTTGGTCAGGCGGCTGGCCCAGGAAGCGTCGAAGGGTTCGTAGTAGGCCGGGTCGCCGGGCTTCAAACCGATGCTCTCGGCCCGGAACGGCAGCGTCTGGTGCTGGCTCATGACCACCTGGTAGCCGCTCGGCGAGGGCCATTCCGCATCCCCGAGGGTTACCGGGAAGGTGCGGTCCAGCTGCCCGTCGATGAAGACCTGCATGGTTTTGGTGTTGTTGTCGACGACGGCGACCCTGCTGTTATGGACCTGGAAGGTGCGCGTCTCGTTGAAGTTGCCGATCATCGAGTTGCCGAAATCCACGCCGAACAGCTGCATATCCACGGTCACGGTGGAGTTCGGTTCCCAGAAAGTCTCCGGGCGGTAGCGGACCTTGTTGTCGGAGATCCAATAGAATGCGCCGGCCTGCCCGCTCGAGCTGGTGACGGTGATGGCCTCTTCGACCGCGGTCTTATTGGTGACCGGCTCGCTGAAGGAGATCTCGATGGGGTGCCCGACGCCGACCACTGCCTTGTCTCCCGGGCCCATAAAGGCGTTTGCCTCATTCGGTGCCGTGACGGTGTGGAAGGTCTGGGAAGAGGTGGTTTTTTTGCCGTTGGCATCGGCGAGCGTGAACTCGAAGGTGTACTCCGTGTCGAACTTCAGGGGTTCGGAGGCCTTCCAGTCAGTCTTCGCGGCAGCGAGTTCGCCGGTGACATCTGTGCCGCCGTTCGCCGGGGCCAGGCTAACCGAATCGATGGTCCCGTGCTGGACTGTGAGTGTGGGAACCGTCACGGGGTTGACCTCCACCGCCGCATCAGCCGGCTCGGCCGTGAACTCCACGGGAACCGCAGGAGCGGCGGATTCGCTGGCTGAAGCCGTTGGCCCGGGCTGGGCAGCCGAGCTGCCGCCGTCGAAAGCGCCGCTGGCCACCGCCACGCCTACGGCGCCGCCAATCACCAGCACCCCGGCCGTTGCGGCCAGGATTATCCACCGCTTGCGGCTGCTCTTTTCCTGCACTTCCTGCACTTTTGTTCCCCTACGCTTTTGTCCGGCTGGAATCATCCTACGTTAGCCAGCCTTGCGGGCGGTTTACGTGAAAATCTGGTCATGGGCGGCTCCCTGGTGCAGCGGCCAGGGCCCGCCCCAGCAGCGGGGAGAGCGAGGCCGAACCGGCGGCACTGAGGTGATAGGCATCGGCATAGAGCGGGACGGACCCCACAAACGAAGGGCAGCGCCCGTCGACGCAGAACCAAGGGGTGGTGTCCACCCACTGCACTGCCGGGTTGCCTTCCGCTGCAGCCCGGGATTCAAAGCCGTTCCGGACGCTGTGGGTAGCAGGAAGAGCGGTTTCACAGTCGGCCGGTGTGCTGAAACGGGTGGCACATTGCGCCGGATCCTTGGCTTCCGGGGGAGCGGCGAGGACCAGCGTCCTGCCGGCTTTGCCGGCCAGCTGGTCGTGGACCTGCCGCGTGCCCTGCTGCCATTCGGCGTCGGCTGCATCTCCTGTCGCGCCGCTGACCAGGGCCGGGTCATAGCGGAAGGAGGCAAGGACCAGAACTTCGGGATGGAGCTCACCGATCCGTTGGACCGCCCAGTCCCTGAAGCGAGGACATTCAGGGTAGGGCGCGCCGCCAATCCGGGTCTGTGCGACGACTGCCGGGGTGCAGCCCGCCGCGGTAAATACGTGGATACGCCATTCATCCGGGTTCAGGGCAGCCCTGAGCGCGGGCAGATAGGCCATCGCCACTGAATCGCCGAACAGGACCATATCCCGGCTGGCTTCCGGGTTTCCATAGACACAGCCGCCGGCATTAACGACAGGGTCCGGGTCCTTGGCCTCATTCCCGCCCAGGCAACCGTCCACCACCCACTCCTCGGGTTTGGCGCTGCCGCCGCCGGCCGTGAAAGCCGCCGGGTCGGGGGACAGGTCTGGCCACTGCGTGCTGGCCAGCGCGGCCCGCAACGCTGCGGTGTGCGGGGGCAGCGGATCCGGGTCCCTGCCCGGGTCAAGGGGTGCGGGAGAAGGCCCGGCGGACGCGGAAGGAACCGGGACGTGGACAGCCGGCTGGTCTGCTGCTGCCGGGAGGGCGGTGGGCGCCAGGGTGGTGTCCAGTGCGACGGCCACCAAGGCGGCACTCAACAGGCCAGCGGCCGCTGCCGTGGCAGCAAGCCGGGCCGGCCGCGGGGCAACGGCGGGCTGGAAATACCGCCGGCCCCGCTCTCTCGCGGTGTAGCGCGGCTGGAGCCAGCGGGAGTGCCGGACCGGATCCTCGATGAAGTGAAAGGAAAGAACCGCCAGCAGCAGCGAGACGAGCAATGCCGGCAGGGCGAAAGATTCGGGGAACAGTGCGGAGAGGAAAACGATGACCGGGAAGTGCCACAGATACAGCGAATAGGAAATGCGTCCGAGGTAGCGGCTGAGCGGGTTGGTCAGCGGCCACATCACCCGTTGGTAAGCCGGCCCGTGGGCACCGGTGCCTGCGGCTAGCAGCAGCACGGTTGAGGCCACGGGAAGCAGCGCCCAGGGCGCGGGAAAGAGGCTCTGGCTGGAGAGGCAGGCGAAGGAGGCTGCGATGCCCGCCAGGCCGGCCCAGCCGGCCAGTGCCCGGAACCAGCCCGGCAGCCGCCCGGCCCAGGGCGCGG
>NZ_DALZXY010000007.1:69833-70113 GCF_031988865.1 Arthrobacter sp. | reverse complement strand
GCCCTCGATTCCCTGCACGGCGCCGTCGTTGGACACCCGGTACAGGAGATGCCCGCGCCGGTGCACCCGGAGGAGGTATTCGGCTGCCGCAACGGCTGCGGAGAGTATCCAGGGTTCGGGCGTGCCGGCATCGGCCAGGGCCGTCGCCGCGTCGGCAAGCCCTGCAATCACCAGCCCGTTCCAGCCTGCGACAACCTTCTCATCACGGTCCGGCTGCGGCCGGCTGTTCCGGACCACGGCCAGGGCCGCCCTGGCCCCTGCCCACAGCTCGGCCTGCGCC
>NZ_DALZXY010000007.1:0-69823 GCF_031988865.1 Arthrobacter sp. | reverse complement strand
TCGGGAACACCGGCCAGGCGGAGGGTGCTGCCGGGCAGCCGGTGGGAGGCGCCGTCGTCGCTGTCCAGCTCCAGGAGGTCCAAGGCGGGGCTGGCCGCGCCCAGCGCATCCTCGAGCTCCGAACGGGTGAATACGTAGGTGGCGCCTTCCACCCTGCGGCCGTTGACCACGGTGTCTGCGTCCAGTGAGGAAGCGAAAGCGCCGCCTGGAAGCAGCATGCGCGAGGTCAGCCATTGGGCCGTCTCCCGCGTGATCCGCAGGGCGAGGCCGCGATGGTCCGGATCCCGTTCCGTCCGGGAGTAGTGCGCGTAGAGCCGAAGCAGCTGCGCGTTGTCATAGAGCATTTTTTCGAAGTGCGGCACCTGCCAGCGGCGGTCGACCGTATAACGCGCGAACCCGCCTTCGACCTGGTCGTAGAGTCCGCCCAGCGCCATTGCGGTCAGGGTGCGGGCGGCCAGCCCGGCAGCCGCGTGGGCGGTGGGGGCGCCGCTGTGGGCGTGCGCCAGTAGGAAGCGCAGCAAAGGCGACGGAGGGAATTTCGGCGCTCCCCCGAATCCGCCGAAGTCGGTGTCTTCACTCTCGGACAGGGTCACGACGGCGGCGCTCAGGGAGTCGGCTGCCCAGCCCCCCGTGTCGGGCGTCCCTGGAACGGTGTCCCCGACGAGTGGTCCCAGCAGGTGCCGGTTGGCGAGCTGCCCGGCGGCCAGGTGCGCGGCGATCTGGGCGGCGCTCTGCTCGACCTCGCTCCGGCGCTGTGTCCAGGCCGAAAGGACGGCGTCGAGCACCTGCCGGAAGGAAGGCGTGCCCTGCAGCGGCTGCGGCGGAAAGTAGGTGCCGGCGTAGAAGGTGCGGCCGTCCGGAAGGGTGAAGACGCTCATGGGCCACCCGCCCTGCCCGGTGAGCGCCTGGGTGGCCGCCATGTACGCCGAGTCGACGTCGGGCCGTTCCTCCCGGTCCACCTTGATGCTGACAAAGTTCTCGTTCAGCGTCTGGGCGAGATCCGCATGTTCGAAAGATTCGTGGGCCATAACGTGGCACCAGTGGCAGGCGGCATAGCCGATGGAGATAAAAACGGGTACGTCCCGGCGGCGGGCTTCGGCGAAAGCTTCATCGCCGAAGGGCCACCAATCAACCGGATTGTCGGCGTGCTGGCGGAGGTAGGCTGACGCTTGATCCCTCAGCCGCTCCGCCATGCGTTTTATCCGTCCGTGTCAGTTCCCGGGCGCGTGCCGGCAGCCTCGCGGCGTTCTCCGGCAGTCACCGCATCATCTACTTCGCCTGCGGGGGCCTCAGCCCCGTCACCGGCTGTGCCCGTGGCAGCAGCGGCCGGAGTTCCCGCCGCAGCTTCTGCAGCTGCAGCCTCTGCTGCCAGGGCTTCTGCGGCCTGGCCCCGGTACCGCACCCGGCGGATCCGCTTGACCATGTCACGGATCAGGAAAACGACGCAGATGGCCAGGAACAGGGTGGCCAGGAAGCCCAGCAGGCCCGGGGTGATGTCACCCTCTTCCAGGCCCGGCTTGAGGTCTCCCTCGATCGGAGCGGGGTTGACCGTCAGGTACACGCTGTACAGCAGGTTCACGAAATATCTCTCTCTTGGCAGAAGGCGGTGCCAGCGGCACCGGATCTACCCACTATCTTATGCCAGCGAAGAGGTCGGTCTCAGGAACGCTGGTGGGGATGCGGGATTCGATCAGCGAATAGTCTTCCCACGGCCACACCTGGCTCTGCATCTCCGTGCTCACGGCGAAGAAGAACCCGTCGGGGTCCACCTGGGTGCGGTGCGCTTTCAAGGCGGCGTCGCGCGCCGGGAAAAACTGTCCGCACTCGACCTGGGTGGTGGTCGGGTGCAGCGGTGGCGGCGGCTGGTTGCCTTCGCTGTCCGTCTCCAGCCAGGCTGCCAGCCGTTCAGCATACGGGGAGTCCAGCCCGGAGGAGATCAGGGCATCATGCAGGGCGCGGAACCGTTCGGGGTTGAACCCGCGGTCGTAATAGAGCTTCAGCGGCTCCCAGGCTGCGCCGGTTCCGGGGTAGGCATCCGGATCTGCTGCGGCGTGGAAGGCTTCGACGCTCACCCGGTGGGCCATGATGTGGTCGGGGTGCGGATAGCCGCCGTTTTCGTCGTAGCTGATGATCACGTGCGGGCGGAACTCGCGCACAAGCTTCACCAGCGGCGCCGCAGCGGTCTGCAGCGGACGGAGCGCAAAGCAGCCGGCCGGCAGCTCGGGCAGCGGATCGCCTTCGGGCAATCCGGAATCCATGAACCCAAGCCAGCGGTGCTCGATGCCCAAGGCCGCCTGTGACGCTGCCATTTCGCTGCGCCTAAGCCCCGCCAGGTCACGCTTGGCGGCCGGTTCGTCCGCTGCGCCGGGATTGAGCACGTCACCGCGCTCACCTCCGGTGCAGGTAGCAACCATGACTTTCACCCCGGCGGCAGCGTAGGACGCCATGGTGGCGGCACCCTTGCTGGCCTCATCGTCCGGGTGGGCGTGGACTGCCAGAAGGCGAAGTTCGCCGTCGGGGGCGGAACTCGGTTGAGTGGGCAACGCGGTACTCCTGACGGTCGGCGGAATACGCCGACAAGAATGTTCGGTAAAATGAAACGGTGAGCACTGAGGAAGGTATTGCTGGTCAGCCGGTTCCCGAGCGCCCCGCGGACGATCTGTCATCCACGACAAGATTAGCCAATCGCTACGGCGCCCCCAAGCCCGGCCTCGGCCGGCGCCCCAAAATCGTCCTCGCCGCCGTTGGCGTCGCGGCAGCTGTCGGCGTCGTGGCCTACATGGCGATCCCTTCCGGATCGGAGACTGTCTCTTCGAAGGATGTTGGCTTCGCGATTCCGGATGCCGCCACCGCTGTGGTGGACTTCAACGTCACCAAGCCCGCCGACGCCACTGTCGACTGCGCCGTCCAGGTGCTCAACGACAGCTACGCCGTGGTCGGTTGGAAGACCGTCAGGATTGGCCCGTCGGAGAGTGCCACCGTCGCCCAGCGCACCAACCTGCGCACCGATTCCCTCGGCGTCACCGGCGGGGTCAACGCGTGCTGGCTGGTCGAAGGCGGCCAACCCTAGCCGGAGGGCACAATTAGCCGGAGAGCGAAACCCGCGCCGATGTCTTGGGTTTGGCCGTCAGCCTGACTAGTATGGAGGCTACGTAACGCCCCGCCCAGGTGACTGCCGGAACACCAGCCAGAGCAACCGGTCACCGTCCGGCGGGGTCTTTGCATGTCAGGCCATCCCGGCCGCACAGCAATTTCAGCCCAGCCGAATCTGTTCCGTGGATTCGGATGTCATATAAGGAGAGACCCGTGTCTACCAACAGCGCATCTGTCGCCTGGCTAACGCAGGAGTCTTACGACCGCCTCAAGGCGGAACTGGACCACCTGTCCGGCCCCGGCCGGACCGAAATCGTTGCCCGCATCGAGCAGGCACGGTCCGAAGGCGATTTGAAGGAGAACGGCGGCTACCACGCTGCCAAGGAGGAACAGGGCAAGGCAGAGGCCCGCATCCGCCAGCTGACTCAGCTCCTTCGCGATGCGCAGGTCGGCGAGGCACCGGCTGACGACGGCGTCGTGGAACCCGGCATGCTGGTCGAGGCCAAGATCGCAGGGGATCTGGAGCGCTTCCTGCTCGGCAGCCGTGAGATCGCCGGGGACAGCGACATCGATGTCTACAGCGAGAAGTCCCCGCTGGGCGCTGCCATCTCCGGTCTGAAGACTGGTGAGACCACGGTCTACACCGCACCCAACGGCAAGAGCATTTCGGTCGAGATCGTCTCGGCAAAGCCTTACTCCGGCTAGTTTTACCACCGCCGGGTTGCAGCGGGTCCGCCTACGGGCGGGCCCGTTTCTGCATCCGGGGGCGTTTCTGCGCCGCGGTTCCGGCCTGCGCCCCGGCCTCCCCGCGCCGGCGCAGCGCAATTGCTGCCACAACTCCCCCGGCTGCCCCAAAGAGGTGCGACTGCCAGGAAATACCGGCGGCGGTGGGCAGGATTCCCCACAGCAGTGATCCGTAGATCAGGAACAGGACTCCCCCGATGAGGATCTGCATCAAGTCTCGGTTGTAGAAGCCCCGCACCATCAGGTACGCGAACAGTCCGAAAACCACGCCGGAGATCCCGATCGTCAGACCGCCGCCGAACAGCCAGACTCCGATCCCCGATACCAGCCAGCAGATCCCTGCGACGGCCGCGAACCGGCGCACGCCTTCCAAAAGCACCAGGAACGCGAATGCCAGCAACGGCAGGCTGTTGGAGAGAAGGTGCCCGGCTCCGGCATGCAGCAGCGGCGCGAACAGGATTCCGTCCAGTCCCTCCAGCTGCCGGGGAATGATGCCCAGCTCAGGCAGCAGCGCAGCCTGGAATGGGATGGTGAGGAAAAAGACCAGCCAGATGATCCCCGTAAAACCGGCAGAGATGAGCAGCGCGCTCTTCGCTCGCTGGGCCAGCATCGGCTAGCCGTGCAGTACTACGGGATGGAAGCCTTCGGCCCGCAGGTTCTGCAGCACCTTTTCCCCGTGCTCGTGGCCCTTGGTCTCCATGTTGATGGTGATAGCGACATCTCCCATGCTGATCGATCCTCCAACCCTGGTGTGGTCAACGCCGGTGACGTTGGCATCGGATTCAGCGATGATCCGCGAAATCGTTGCCAGCGAACCGGGACGGTCATCCAGCAGTATCCGCACCACGAGGTACCGTCCGGCGGCTGCAAGGCCGCGCTGGATAACCTTCAGCATAAGCATCGGATCGACGTTTCCGCCCGAGAGGATCACCGCTGTGTTCCCCGGGTTCTTGATTTTCCCCTCCATGATGGCAGCGACCCCCACCGCCCCGGCGGGTTCGACGACGAGCTTGGCGCGTTCGAGCAGGAAGATCAGGGCCCGTGCCAGCGCGTCTTCACTGACGGTGACGACGTCGTCAACGAGTTCACGGATGATCGAGAACGGAAGCTGGCCCGGCCGGCCCACGGCAATGCCGTCGGCCATGGTTGAAACCTTGCTCAGCGGCACCAGGGCGTCGGCTGCCAGCGACGGCGGGTAGGCTGCGGCATTCTCCGCCTGGACGCCGATGATCTTGACCTCGCGTCCCAGTTCCCGTGCCCGGGCCTTGATGGCGACGGCGACGCCGGCCAGCAGCCCGCCTCCGCCAACACCCATCAGCACGGTATCGAGGGTGGGAATCTGGTCTAACAGTTCCAGGCCAATCGTTCCCTGCCCGGCCACGATATCCACGTTGTCGAATGGGTGGACGAAGACGGCCCCAGTCTCGTCCGCGTAGCGCTGCGCCTCGGCCAGCGCCTCATCAACGTTGTGGCCGTGAAGCACCACTTCGGCGCCGTGGCCCTGGGTGGCAGCCAGCTTCGGCAGGGCTACGCCCAGGGGCATAAAGATCCGGGCTTTGATGCCCAGCCGTGCCGCGGCCACGGCCACACCCTGGGCATGGTTGCCGGCGGAGGCCGCCACTACACCCTTGGACTTCTCCTCGTCGCTCAGTTTGGCCATGCGGACGTAGGCGCCGCGCACCTTGAAGGAGCCGGCGCGCTGCAGGTTCTCGCACTTGAGGTAGACCTCGGAGCCGGTGATCCTGCCGAGCGCCCTGGACTGTTCGATCGGGGTGGTCGCAATAACACCGTCCAGCAGCTTGGCTGCGGCCTGGACGTCGTCGAGTGTTACGGGCAGCTGGGGGAAATCGGTCAACGTTGGTTCTCTTCTTCGTTAGCTGTGGGTTCTTCTGTTGTGGTCCTGCTGACGGCGCGGGAGTCCTCCGGACCATCGGCCTCGGCCTCGGCCTCCCCAGCGTCCGGCGGCGAGGTCCCCGGCGGACCGAAAACGCTGTCCCGTGTCAGCAGCGGGTCCTGCTCCCAGCGGCGGGCAGCGATATACCGGACAATCGCGTTGAAGATGGCCATGACCGGTACGGCGAAGAGCGCGCCGGGGATCCCGGCAACCAGGGTGCCTCCGGTGACCCCCAGGATCACGGCGAGCGGGTGCAGGGACACGGCCCGGCCCATGATCAGCGGCTGCAGGATGTGGGATTCGATTTGCTGGACAACCAGGACGATTCCCAGCATGATCACGCCGTTGACCCAGCCGTTGGCTACCAGCGCCAGGAGGACTGCGATCGACCCGGAGACAAAGGCACCAATAAGCGGGATGAAGGAGCCCAGGAAAACCAGGACGGAGAGCGGCAGCGCCAGTGGCACGCCGATAATCGCTGCGCCCACGCCAATGCCGACGGCATCGATAAAGGCCACCAGCAGCTGCACGCGGACATAGTTGGTCATGGACTCCCAGCCGCGGATCCCGGCGCCGTAGGCAGCGGCCTGGGCACGGCGCGGCATGAGTCCGGCCAGGAACCGCCAGATACGGCGGCCATCGAGCAGGAAGAACACCAGGGCGAAGAGCGTAAGCAGCATTCCGGCGGCGAAGTGGCCGGCACTGCTGCCGACGCTGAGTGCTCCGGAGAGGATGTTCGCCGAGTTGGCTTGGAGCGCCGACGTGGCTTCGCCGAGCAGGCTGTCAATCTGCCCTGACGTGATCTGGAACGGTCCGGCCACCAGCCAGTCCTTGACCTGCTCGAAACCGGTGAGTACCTCGTCCCAGAGATCCCGGAAGCCTAGGGCAAGCTGCCGGCCGACCAGGGTGAGGGCCGCGACGATTAATCCGAGGAAGGAGACGATGGTGACTGCCACAGCCAATCCGGACGGCACCTTGTTGCGCCGCAGCCAGGAGCTGATTGGCGACAGCAGTCCGGCCAGGAGGGCAGCGACCATCAGCGGAATGAGCAGCAGGGAGAAGTGGCCGAGGACCCAGACCAGGCCGGCACCGACGATCAGGACAACGCCAAGCCGCCAGGCCCAGGAGGCACTCACGCGCAGGGCATACGGAACGTCGTCTCCGGCGCGGCTGGAGCGCACCGCTGCGGCCTGAACGGCCTTGGGTGCGGCAACCTGTCGTGCATGGGGTCTCATGGGGTCATCTTTCCATATTTATATGGACAGTCCCTGACCTTTACGCGTCTGGGTCTTTCACAGGTCAGCCTGGATTCCCCACTCGGCGCTGAACACCGCACCGGGCTCCAGCCACTGCAGGCCCTCCCCCGAATTCAGCGCATTGGCGGGCGCCGTCATGGGTTCCAGGGCCACAGCGCAGTCCCGTCCCGGGAACTTGTCCGTGACGAACACGTGCACGAACCCAAAAGCAGCGTCAGACCACAGCTGTACCGACCGGCCGTCGGCGGCGGAGAGCAGGTGCCGGTGCCTGCCGCCGCGTTCGGTGAGGCCGGTGTACGCGGCATCGAGTGCAAGGGAACCGACCCGCCTGCCTTCGCGCAGGTCGCCGTCGCCGTTCACTGGAATCCGCCCGTTAGGAATCATCATTTCGTCCGTGGTGAGGCTGGACGCCGCCTCTACCCGGAGCGTCAGCTCCTCGGTGGGAACCTCCCCCAGGCGGAGGAAGGGATGGGCGCCGAGGGCGAAGGGCGCCCGCGCACCGGAAAGGTTGGACAGGGACTGGCGGACCCTGAGCCCGCCGTCCTCGTCGAGGCTGTAGCGGACCTCATGGACCAGGTGGAACGGGTAGCCGTGCTGGGGATAGATGTCCGCCGCCAGCCGGACGGAGTCGGGAGCTGTCTCCACCGCTGCGTATCCGGTGTTCCGGAGCAGTCCGTGAATCGCGTTGCCGAGGGCCGGTTCGGTGATATCAAGCTGCTGTTCGCGCCCGTCCAGCAGCCAGCGCCCGCCGGCAACCCGGTTCGGCCACGGGGCCAGCAGGATTCCGGCCGCCGACGGCGGGATGGCCTCGTCGGAGTAGGTTTCCACCAGCGCCGTCCCACCGACGGTATAGCTGCGGAGCGCCCCCGCGAGGGAGGCCACGACGGCGGCGGCCCGGCCACGGGTAAGCCGGTACTGCTCGCCGGTGGCAGGCTGGATGGGGGCACTGTTCCCGGATGTCATGGTCCCAGCCTAGACCCGGCTGCCCTGCTCCAGGCAGATGCAGGCAGGTCCAGCCGGGCTGGTCCAGCCGGGCAGAAGCCGGACCAGACAGATGCGGGCCGGGCCGGCCGGGCGGGATGGATCTGCGGGAGGAAGCTATTCCTCGAAGTGCGTGCTTACCCTTTCGCTGACGGCGGCGACCACTCCTGCGGCGACATTCCGGATTTTGATGTTGCGCGTGTTGGAAACGCTGCGCAGGATCTCGACGGCGGCCTGCTGGCTGCAGGCGTTCTGTCCCATAATGATGCCGACGGCGAGGTCTACGACCGTTCGTGACTCCAGGGCCGCCTGCAGGTTCCGTGCACGGTGCAGATGGGCGTCGATCCGCAGGGCAAGACGCAGGGTCCGCGAGGCTTCTCCGGCCAGTATCTCGACGGTTCGAAGCAGCTCGGGGCGGAAGTGGTGCGGGCGCGGAGAATAGGCGCAGAGCACTCCCGCAGCTGTCCCTTCCAGCATCAGGGGAACGGCTGCCATGGAGCGCAGGCCTTCAACAGCGGCCAGTCCAGGGAAACCGTTCCAACGGCTTTCGGACCAGGCGTCCGTGACCACAACGGCCCGGCTGTCAGCCAGTACCGCGGACCCTGGTCCACCATTCCCGAAAGCAGCCTTGGACATCCGGGCCGATTGCTCATCGCTATCCGCGGTGACCCTGGCCCGCCGGGCCCTCTCGATCACCAGGGAGCACCCGCGGACCTCGCCGTCGCCCAAAACATTGGCGGCCAGGACTGCTATCTCGGACAGGCAGGCTTCCAGTTCCTCCGCGCTAAGCAGCACCTCCTGGAAAGCGGCGGCGTGTTCAGTCAGCTGCTCGGCCACGGTTCCCCCCTCGGTCAGTGGACCCCGATGGTACGGGCACCCGCCGCCCGGCAGAAGCGTAATTCCGGTTAAACGACCGCGGGACCGCAGCTTGGCAGCTGCGGTCCCGCGGTTCCTGCCCCAGTGGGGCGGGAGAAAGTTAGTCGCTTCCGCGCAGGATCGCGAGGATGCGGATGATCTCAACGTAGAGCCAAACCAGCGTAACCGTCAGGCCAAAGGCTGCCGTCCAGGAGTAACGCTGCGGGGCGCCGGCCTTGACGCCCTGCTCGATGGAGGTGAAGTCCATAATCAAGGAGAAAGCAGCGAGGCCAACAGCCAGCAGGCCGATGATGATGCCGAGCGGAATGCCTGCGATTTCTACGCCGCGCACGCCCCAAGGGTCGTCCACCACACCGAAAATCATCAGGCCAACGTTTACGAGCGAGAACACGGCATAGCCGATCATCGCGATCATAAAGAAGCGCATGGCCTTGGGCGTGGCACGGACCTTGCCGCTCTTGAACAGCACCAGGGTCACGGCGAAGACGGCGAGGGTGCCGAGCACGGCCTGCAGGCCGATTCCCGGGTACATGGCGTTGAGGACCTGGGTCAGGGCGCCAAGGAACATACCTTCAAGGAGCGCATAGCCCAGGATCAGTGCCGGAACCGGCTCCCGCTTGAAGGAGTTGACCAGGCCCAGGACGAACCCGCCCAGGGCACCGACGACCATCAGCAGGCCAGCAGCGCCGGGGAGGACGAACACCGGGATGGCAGCACCAAGGAGGACAACCGCCAAGCAGCCCAGCGTCTTCATGATGACGTCGTCGTACGTCATCCGGCCGGTCTGGCCCGGTCCGGCCGAAGGTGCGGCGTACAGGTCCTGGAGCTGCTGCGGGCTCATCGGTTCCTGCCCTGCATACTGCCCGTTGGCCGGTACTGTGACTGCTCCGCCACGGGTTTGGGAACGGAAATTCTTTCCGTTGAAAACCGGGTTACCGCCTTGTGCCATGAAAATGTCCTCCATCTGGGGGGCTTGGGTACAAATGAGCCTATCAATGAGAACGTGCGGGGACTCAGGATGATTCCGGGCACCAGCCAATCGGTTGATAACGGTTTGGCAGCAATGGGTCCGCATCCCTCCGCTGACTCCCATAATGAAGCACCCAGCGGAGTCGTTACATGATCGCTACAAAAGCACACTTGTTCTATCGCCCTACTGAAACATCCGCCGGGTAGCATGATCAGCATTCGTGACTTGCATCACATTTGTCACACATTAAGTTCGCCGAAAACCGGCGGACTAATACCCCGGCGGAGGTTACTCACTTTGGGACGAATATCGGCACTAGCCCGGTATCTGGGGACGCTTATGGCGGTGGCCGGCATATTTGCCGGCCTGCTGCTCAGCGCCCCGGCCGTGCATGCAATGACAGCTACACCCCAGGCAACGGAAACCCCCGCGCCGGAGACAAGCACCGCACCAACAGAAACCTCCGGCGGCGGCGGCGCTGTCACGGACGGGGCCGAGTACACAGACCGGATCAGCGGTGTCCTGCGGAACGCAGGCGCCCCGGTCGCCGGGGTCACGATCAAGGCGAGCGCCAACGGCTACACCGCCGAGACGAAAACAGCGGAGAACGGTTCCTGGTCCATAGGGGTCCCCGAACAGGGGGCGTTCGAAGTGGAACTGGATGAATCCACTCTTCCTGACGGCGTAAGTCTCGCCGAAAACCAGGAGAACCCCCGGACAGTGACGTTCGCGGGAACCTCCAATATCACCACTCTTTTCCTTCTGGGCGAGGGCATCGTCCTGCAACAGGACAGTTTCGGCACCAAGCTCGTGGAGCGGGCCGTCGCCGGACTCAGTTTCGGCCTGCTGCTGGCGCTCAGCGCCGTCGGGCTCTCGCTCATCTTCGGCACCACGGGGCTCACGAACTTTGCCCACGGTGAGATGGTGACCTTTGGAGCTGTGCTGGCCTTTGGCTTCTCGGCCGCTGGGCTCCCGCTGTGGCTGGCACTGCTACTCGCGGTGATCGCCGGGGCTGGACTGGGCTACGTGCAGGACGCCGGGCTGTGGAAACCGCTGCGCCTGCGCGGCACCGGGTTGGTCCCGATGATGATTGTCAGCATCGGCCTGGCACTGGCCCTGCGCTACACCATCCTCTTCTTCTTCGGCGGGGCGACCCAGCAGCTGCCGGATTCCCAGAGTCCGATGCTAGAACTGGGGCCCGTGTCCATTTCGCGGAACAACCTGGTGTCACTGGGCGTATCCCTGGCGGTCATCCTTGTGGTCGCTGCGCTGCTGCTGCGAACCCGGATCGGCAAAGCGACCCGGGCCGTCGCCGACAACCCGCCGCTGGCGGCTGCCTCCGGCATCGACGTCGACCGCGTCATCCGCATCGTCTGGATGGCCGGTGGAGCACTGGCCGCACTCGGCGGCATCCTCTGGGCGTACTACCGCCCCGGTGTCTCCTTCAACATGGGTCAGCAGATCCTCCTGCTTATCTTTGCCTCCGTCACGCTCGGCGGCCTCGGAACCGTCTTCGGCGCATTGATCGGTTCCATCATCGTGGGACTCTTCGTGGAGATCTCCACGCTCTGGCTCGACGCGGACCTCAAATACGTCGGCGCACTGCTCATCATGATTCTCGTCCTCCTGGTCCGGCCGCAGGGCATCCTCGGCCGCCGAGAGCGCATAGGTTAGGGGCTTCGATATGGACTTCGGAAACATACTGTTGGGCGCAATCAGCGAATTGTTCACACCCACCACGGCTGCCTACGCGCTGGCTGCACTGGGCCTCGCCGTGCACTTCGGCTACACCGGGCTGCTGAACTTCGGCCAGGCCGGCTTTATGGCAATCGGTGCCTACGGCTTCGCCATTCCCACCCTGAGCTTCAATGCCCCGCTTCCGGTGGCGCTGCTCATCGCAATGTTGGCATCCGTGGCGTTCGCCGTGATCCTTGGCCTGCCAACCCTGCGGCTGCGGGCCGATTACCTGGCCATCGTGACGATCGCCGCCGCGGAGATCGTCCGCTATATCGTCACCACCAACGGCCTGACGGAAGTAACCGGTTCAGCCAACGGACTCGCGGCATTCGAGGGTGGCTTCTATGCGCTGAACCCCTTTGGTCCGGGGGTGTACACGCTCGGACCGTTCAGCCTCAGCGAACGCGATCTCTGGATCCGCGTTGTCGCCTGGGGCATCGTCGCGCTGGGCTGCCTCGTGGTCTGGCTGCTGGTCCGCAGCCCCTGGGGCCGTGTGGTCAAGGGCATCCGTGAGGATGAGAACGCTGTCCGCTCGCTCGGCAAGAACGTGTATGCCTACAAGATGCAGGCACTGATCATCGGCGGCCTGCTCGGCTCACTGGCCGGGATCATCTTCACCCTCCCCCGCGGCGCCGTGCAGCCTGCGAACTACGGCACCGAGCTGACATTCTTCCTCTATACGGCCCTGCTGCTGGGTGGAATGTCCACGGTCCTCGGGCCGGTCATCGGTGCCATGATTTTCTGGGCCGTCCTTTCCCTCACCCAGGGCCTGCTTTACGGTGCCATCGAGTCCGGGTTTATCACTTTCCTGACCACTACCCAGGCCGGCCAGCTTCGTTACATCCTTGTAGGTGTGGCCCTGATGCTGCTGATGATCTTCCGGCCGCAGGGCGTGCTGGGCAATAAGAAGGAGCTGTCATTCGCATGAGTCATGAAGCACAGAGCCCACAGCCAAAACGCCGCCCCGGCGCGCACGCGGCCGTCCCGGCCGAAAACCAGGAGCCGGAGCCCGAGGTTTCCAGCCAGGAAGAAAGCTGGGCCGGCAACCAGTACATGACGGACACCAGTCCGATTGCCGCGGATACCGTGGCACCGGGATGCAGGAAGCGGGATCCGATCCTGGTCGCGTCGAATGTGACCCGCACCTACGGCGGCATTCACGCCGTCGACGTCGAGCACGTGGAGATCCCACGCCACAAGATCACCGCACTGATCGGCCCCAACGGCGCAGGCAAAACGACCCTCTTCAACCTGCTGACCGGGTTCGATACCCCGCAGTCCGGACAGTGGAAGTTCGAGGACCGGGACCTGGCCGGCGTCTCTGCCTTCAAGGTGGCGCGCCTGGGCATGGTGCGCACTTTCCAGCTGACCAAGGTAATGGGCAAGCTGACGGTGCTGGAGAACATGCGTCTTGGCGCCAATAAGCAGCCCGGTGAGGCGCTGCACCGGGCGCTGTTCCGGCCCCTGTGGAGGGGACGTGAAGAGGAAATCACCAGCCAGGCCGACCGTTTACTCTCCAAGTTCAAGCTGGACACCAAACGCAGCGACTACGCGGCGTCGCTGTCCGGCGGCCAGCGCAAGCTGCTGGAGATGGCGCGGGCACTTATGGTCAATCCGAAACTGGTGATGCTCGACGAGCCGATGGCCGGCGTGAATCCTGCACTGACCCAGTCGCTGCTGGATCACATCAAGAACCTGAAGGCCGAAGGCATGAGCGTCCTGTTCGTGGAACATGACATGCATATGGTCCGCCACATCGCCGACTGGGTAATCGTGATGGCCGAAGGCAAGGTGGTTGCCGAAGGCCCGCCCGCCGACGTCATGAAGGACCAGGCGGTGATCGATGCGTATCTGGGCGCCCATCATGACGTCGACCTCGGTGATTCCGAAGGCTTCGAGAAACTCGAAGCGGTGCTGGAACGCGACCCCGACTCGGATATCCGGCCCGAAGACGATCTGTCCACTCCCACGATCGAAGAACGTAAGGACATGGCATGAGTGCGGAGAACTTTGAGGGCGACTCGGTCGTCAAGGTCACGGACCTGGTGGCCGGATACATTCCCGGGGTCAATATCCTCAACGGATGTTCGATCGAAGCCCGCCGAGGTGAACTGATCGGCATCATCGGGCCGAACGGTGCCGGCAAGTCCACGCTCCTGAAGGCAATGTTCGGGCTGGTGAAGGTGCACTCAGGCACCGTGATGGTGCGCGGCCAGGACCTCACCGGGCTGAAGGCCAACAAGCTCGTCACGAGGGGCGTTGGTTTTGTGCCGCAGAACAACAACGTGTTCGCCTCGCTAACCATCGAAGAGAACCTGCAGATGGGGCTGTACCAGCAGCCGAAGAATTTCAGGGAACGCTTCGAGTTCGTCGCCGACCTGTTTCCGGAGCTGAAGAAGCGGCGGAGCCAGCGGGCAGGGTCGCTCTCCGGCGGTGAACGGCAGATGGTGGCGATGGGCCGCGCGCTGATGATGGAACCGGCAGTGCTCCTCCTTGACGAGCCCTCCGCCGGCCTGTCACCGGTGAAGCAGGATGAAACCTTCCTTCGGGTCCACGAAATCAACCGCGCGGGTGTCTCGGTGATCATGGTGGAACAAAACGCGCGCCGCTGCCTGCAGATCTGCGACCGCGCCTACGTCCTGGACCAGGGCAAGGACGCCTACACCGGCACCGGGCGGGAACTGATGAAGGATCCCAAGGTCATCCAGCTCTACCTCGGAACCTTGGCCGAAACGGCCTGAGCCGGCCTGTGCCTGCCTGAGCCTGCCTGAGCCGGGCGGGGTCAGGGCCGGGCAGCACCTGGGCCGGGATCCGGCCCAGGTGCCGCAGAAGTGCCGGTAGCGCCCGTACTGCCCGTACTGCCCGTAGTGCCCATAGTGCCCGCCGGGAATCTGAAGGCTTCCGGCGGGCACTACTTTGCGTCGACGCGTAACCCGGGGCGGGAAGCTCGGCACACGCATAACAGAGCAGGGCCTCCGCCGCGGCGGAAGCCCTGCTCTGTTACTTCAGATGAGAGTTAGCGCGGTTAGAGTTTGCCCACTTCCGAGCGGCTCGGGACCGGCTTGTTATCGGCGTCGAACTGGTAGATGCCGATGAATGCCTCGGTCGGGTCACCGTTCTCGTCGAAGCTCACCGGACCTGAGTAGCCGTCGTAATCGATGTCTCCGCCGCCGCGGAGGATCGTGACGCAGCTGGCGTAGTCGAAGCACTTTTCGCCGTCCTGTGAAACGCCCTGGAGTTCTGCGGCCATGGCCGCTCCATCGGTGCTGCCGGCAGCTTCAGCCGCCAGCGCCAACAGAGTCACGGCGTCGAAACTCTCACCCGCGTAGGACCAGTCCTTCAGCGACGGATCAATTTTCAGCAGCGCGTCCTTGAAGTTCTGCGAGGCAAACGGTCCCGGGATCGTGCCCTGTGCGCCTTCCAACGTGCCGGGCTCAAGGTCCGCACTGTAATCGGAGGTATTGCCGTCCACGAAGAAGAGCTGCGACGGGTCCACGCCCTTACCTGTGAGCAGCGGCGCGATGCTCTTGGCCTGGTCGAAGCTGATCACAACGATCGCATCCGGGTTGGCCCCGGTCACGGCGTCGACCTGGCTGCTGAACTGGGAGTCCCCCTCGTTGAACATTGCTTCTGAAACTACCTGGCCGCCGGCGGCCTCCACGGAGCTCTTGATGTTGGACTGCAGGCCGGTGCCGTAGGCATCGTTGAGAACAATCATGCCCACGGTCTGGGCGCCGCAGGACATGATGTAGTTGCCCAGGGTACGTCCCTGGAGAACATCGGAGGGCGCGGTGCGCCAGTACAGTCCGTTGTCATCCCAGGTGCTGAAATCGGGAGAGGTGTTGGCCGGAGAGAACTGGATGACACCCGCACCGGTGATCTGGTTGATCACGGTCTTGGAAACACCGGAGGACGCTGCGCCGATGATGGCGCTGACATCCTGGCCCAGCAGGTCCGTGACCGATTGGGTGGCGATGTCGGTGGTTGTGTCACCGGAGTCGCGGTGCACCACCTCAACCGGCTTACCCAACACGCCACCGGCTGCGTTGACTTCCTGGACGGCAAGATCAACACCGGCAATTTCCGGCGGGCCGAGGAAGGACAGTGCACCGGTGGTGGGCAGAAGCGTGCCGAGCTTCAGCGGAGTGTCCGTAGTTCCGGTGGAGGCCGGAACGGCTGCCGGGTCACCCTTTTCTCCGGGGTCTTCGCCAGTGCCGCCCTGGCTGGGCGGGCAGCTCAGTACCGAGCTGGCAGCCGATGACGATGATTCTTCAGACGGTGAGGATTCGGTTCCGGTATCCCCTCCGCCGGCACAGGCCGATGCGAACAGGGCGATACCCATGCCCAGTGCTGCAATCTTTGCTGCGCGGCCATACCCATCCCCAAGGCCAAGCGGCCCGGTATTGCGAAGTGCAGTCATGTACTTTTCTCCCCGATCGAAAGGCGGGTGCCTTTGACGCGATACCAGGTGTTCCTGGTGGAAGAAAAGCTAATGGAATATTCAGGCGAAGATAAGGGGTTCTGGTCACAGCCTTGTAACACTAATCACGACTGTGACGTCAATGTTGCATGATGACCAAGTATGTGCACTCATACCGGTCATTTTGTACCCCCAGACCGGGTTCGGACCGACAGCTAACGTCAGCTGCTCATGGTCCTTGGCTGGCCCGGAAACGCCAGGCTACGTCCATGCGGCATTCCGGTACCCCAGGTCGGACTCGAACCGACAACACGCGGATTTTAAGTCCGCTGCCTCTGCCATTGGGCTACTGGGGCCTGCCTGCTGGCCCGGCGCTTCGCTTGAAAACACGCCACAGCCCCACAGGCACTGACAAGCCTACTTGAGCCGCACCGGCCGCGGGAAACGCCTTAACCGCCAACGGCGGCCGCCGGAAGTTTCTCCGGTGGCCGCCGTCGGATGGCAGGAAAGCTCGGCAGGTTACTTGCCGGCAGGCTTCTTGGCCGGCGTTGCAGCCTCCACGAATGCCTTGCGCGGGTTCTTCAGGTGCAGCAGCTGCGTGAAGTCGCGGCCGAACCAGAAGTTGGCGGCCCAGCCGGAAACCACACGGAACTTACGCTCAAACATCGGCATGGCCATGCCGTGGTAGCCGCGGTGGGCCAGCCAGGCCGGGAAGCCCTTCATGCCGAAGCCCATGATGTTCGCGACACCCTTGCCCTGGCCCATACCGGCCACGGCACCGAGGTTCTTGTGGCGGTATTCCTGAACGGAACCCTGACCGTAGCGGGCAGCGAGCAGGTTCTTCGCGAGCTGCTTGGCCTGGCGGACGGCGTGCTGTGCGTTCGGTACGCAGAAACCGCCGACGCCGCCGCCGGTCAGGTCGGGAACGGCGGATACGTCGCCGGCAGCCCAGGCGCCTTCGAGGGGCCCGTCGTCGCCGGTGATCCGCAGTTCGGCGTTCGCGCGGACGCGGCCGCGGTCGTCAATCGGGAAGTCGGTGGCACGGACCATCGGGTTGGCCTGCACACCGGCAGTCCAGATCAGGGTGTCGGCTTCGAACTCGCCGGCAGAGGACTTGTCCGCCATGTTGATCAGCTTCAGCAGGCCGCCTTCGGCGCTGGCCAGGGAGGTGTTCAGCAGTACCTCGATACCGCGTTCACGCATGCTGGAAACGACCCATTCAGCCTGGTCGGGCTTGACCTCGGGCATAACGCGGCCCATGGCTTCGATCATGACAAAGCGGAGGTCTTCGCGCTTGAGGCGGTTGTTCTCACGTACGGCCGCGCGGGCCATGTCTTCGATTTCGGTGATGGTTTCAATGCCGGCAAAGCCGCCGCCGACGACGACGAAGGTCAGTGCGCGGGCGCGTTCTGCCTGGTCCGTCATCAGGGATGCGGTTTCGATGCGCTCAAGTACCTTGTTGCGCATCTCGACGGCTTCTTCGATGGTCTTCATGCCGATGCCGACCTCGGCCAGGCCCGGAATCGGGAACGTCCGGGTGACGGAGCCGGCGGAGAGGACGATGTCCCGGTAGCTGAGCTCAAACGGCTCGCTGCCGTCAGCCGGTTCCACCGTCGCAGTGTGAGCCGCGTGGTTGATTGCGATTACCTTGCCGGTGATCAGCTCGGAGTCCTTCAGGTGCATCCGGTGCGAGACAACGGCGTTGCGTGCATGGATGGTGCCGGCGGCGACCTCCGGAAGGAAAGGCTGGTAGGTCATGTACGGCAGCGGGTCCACTACCGTAACGATTCCACCGTTGGCCTTGACCTTCTTTTGGAGGTTCTTGGCTACGTACAAACCGACGTAGCCACCGCCAACCACCAGGACGCGGGGACGATCAGAAAATTGTGTATGCGATGCCATGGCACACATCTTACCCGACTTGTGAAAGTCTTCACGAAGTCTTCCGAACTCGGTTTTTCGCTTCCGCCGACCGAGTCTGCTAACCCTGCCGGGCGGGTTCCTTTTCGTGTTCCCCGCCTCCCGGGGAACTCTCCCCCGGCTGTTCCGGAGCGCTCCGGCCGGAGCGGCGGATCCGCAGGACGGCGATGGTTCCGGCCGTCCCGACCAGCAGGATGAGACCACCGAAACCAAGCACCAGGGCGGCCGGCAGTGGGTCCTCTTCCGGATGCGGTTCGGCTGCCTCCGGGACCTGGGGTGCGGGAATGTCCGGCACCGCAGGACCTGCCGGCGGCTCGGCGTCCTCCGGTGCGGCCGGCGCTTCTCCGCGCCTGTGGATGCGGATCCACTCTTCGATGGTGCCCAGCGGATTCCCCTCAACCACCGGAACGGCGGCGTTGACCGCCGCATTGGCGTCAACGATGCCGTAGCCATAGAGGGTGTCCCGGCCGGGTACGCCGCCGTCCTTGGCCGTGGTAATGATGCGATTTATCACCTGGGCTGCGCTGAGTTCGGGGTGGGCCGAGCGGATCAGGGCCGCGACGCCGGAAACCAGTGGCGCCGCCGCCGAGGTGCCGGACCATTCGGCGTAGCGTGAGGTGCCTTCCGGCAGGCCTCCCACCAGGTTTTCGGCAGGTGCCGCCACCCCGATGCTGATGCCTTCCGAGGAGGAATCCCAGCTCGCTTTCCCTTCACGGTTCAGCCCAGCGACCGTCAGCACGCCCGGGATGGTAGCCGGGGCACCAACCTGGACCATGCCCACGCCGCGGTTACCCGCGGCAGCCACGATCACGACGTCGTGCTGCTCGGCATACAGGAAGGCGTCGTCCCAGCTTTCCGGCCAGGCCGTGGACGAGGAGCCCAGGGACATATTGATGACCTTGGCGCCGTTGTCCACTGCCCATCGCACTGCGTTGGGCAGCTGATCGTCAATCGGAATTCCGCCCGGGTTCGAGCCGCCGATCCAGGCGGAGACCGTCATCAGTTCGGCCTTTGGCGCCACGCCGACGATGCCGTCCGGCCCGTTGCCCGGGCCGTCGTATTTTGCCTTGTCCTTGTCGGCGTCTTTGTCGCCGTCCTTGCCGCTGGCTTCGGCAGTGTGTCCGCGCCCGGCCAGCAGCGTGGCCACCAGGGTCCCGTGCTCGGGATTCACGCCGATGCCCCGTGCCCCGGCGGGATCACCGGCACCGGAGACGTCGGTTCCGCCGCGGACGGCGCCGGCCAGGTCAGGATGGGTCGGATCGATACCGGTGTCGATCACCGCCACCTTGACGCCTTCACCCTGGGTCGTTTTCCAGGCTTCGGTGATCCCGTAGTCGGTAAGCCAGTATTCCTTGTCCCGCCATTCGTCCGCGTGGGCGGGACTGGGCGCGGCGAGCTGGAACAACAGCACAACCGTGAGCGAAAAGGCTCCTGCGGAAGCAGCGCGTTTCACCGCGGCACCCCTGGGGCGCCGGTTCGTTGCCGCCGTCACCGGGCCGTGCTCAGGGCGATGCCGTCGAGGATGTCATGCTCGGACGTCACTGCGGAATTGATGCGCCCGTCCGTCAGTTCCGCCACCCGGTCCACGATGGTCTGCCAGATCAGTGAACCGGCACCAATGACGTCCACGCGGCCGGGATGCATGTACGGCAGCTCGGCGCGTTCGCTCCGGGTCATCTGGACGAGCGAGCGGGTGGCGTCGTCGATGGATTCCACGCTCAGCTCCGTGCCGTGGATGGCTTCGGAGGTGTATTCGGGCAGTTTCAGGGCGTGGGCCGTCACCGTGGTGATGGTCCCGGCGACACCGACCAGCCGGTCCGCGGTGGAGAGCGGTACCGTCTGAAGCACCTGGGCGATCATGTCCAGGATGTCTCCACGCGCCAGGGCGACTTCGGCTTCGGTGGGCGGATCGGAGACCAGGTGGCGTTCGGTGTACCGGACGCAGCCCATGTCGGTGCTCTTGGCCGCGAGCACGCCTTCGGAGGTGCCGAGGACAAACTCGGTTGATCCGCCGCCAAGGTCGACCACGAGGGTACGGACGTCACTGCCGCCGTCCAGGACACTGGTGGCGCCGGCGAAGGAGAGGCCTGCTTCCTCCTCGCCGGTAATGATTTCCGGGCTGACGCCCAGGCGCTTGCGGATGCCTTCGGCGAATTCTTCGCTGTTCTCCGCGTCGCGGGTGGCCGAGGTGGCCACGAACCGGACTTTTTCGGCTCCGTGTTCCTGGATCAGCTGAGCGTATTCCTCGGTGGCGGCGAACGTGCGTGCCAGGGCCTCGTTCGAGAGGCGTCCGGTGGCGTCGACCCCCTCGCCCAGCCGGACGATGCGCATCAGGCGCACGACGTCGGTGAGGCGGGTGACGCCGTCGTGCGTCTGCGCGTCGGCGATCAGGAGGCGGATTGAGTTGGTGCCGCAGTCCACTGCGGCCACCCGGGTCTTCGTGTTCGCGGTGTTCTCCATGGCTTGGTCCTGCCCCCTTTGTTCGGCTTCCAGCGCAGCCCGCCGGGCAGCCCGTTTCCGGTCCAGCTCCTGGGCAGAGAGACCCTGTGTCTTGGTGTGGCGGCTCAGGTCCCGCGAGGGGGCAGGGCCGTCCGTTGCCCATGCGCCCTCACAATAGCAGCGGTCACGGGTCCACCACTCGGCGATGGCGTCGAGCGCTTCATCCCCCAGCGGGTTCACTCCGGGACCCGCTGCGAGGGAATGGCCGGCCAGCACGTGAAGGCATTTGACCCGGGTCGGCATCCCGCCGGCGGAGACCCCGGCGATTTCGGGAACCGGCCCGGTGCCGGTGCGTTCGCCGATCTGGTCGCGGACCTGCAGATAGGCCTCGTGGGCGGCTTCGTAGCGGCTGGCAAGTTCCGGGTCCTGTTCCAGCCGTGCCGTCATCTCGGCCATCACACCGGCGGCCTCGAGGCGGGAAATCGCCGCCGTGATCACGGGGTGGGTCAGGTAGTACGTAGTCGGGAACGGAATGCCGTTGCCCAGCCGGGGAGCGGTGGTGGCTACAAGCGGGTTGCCACAGACGCAGCGGGCACCGATCTCGACGACGTCGCGGACCGGCCGTCCGAGCTGCCGGCTCAGGGTCTCCAGGTCTTCCTGGGTCGGTGTGAGCTGGTCCTGGATCATGCCGGAAGGTCCTTCCTGGGGGTCCGGAGCGGACCGAAGTGGTGGTGTTTCAATAGTCCAGCGTACTGTGCCGCCGGGGGCGCCGGCGCCGGGTCCTGACCGTCCGGGGCCATCGCCGGCGCATCCCAGGGGTGCCTCCGGGCGTTCACCAGGACCTTATGAAGCGGTTACCGGATCAGGGCGCGGTGGCGGAGCGGACCACCGAATCCCATAGTGCGTCCACCCATTCGAGGTCCTGCGGCGCTTCGGCCGCTGCCTGCTCTTCGACGTCCTCGACGCCGTGTTCGCCCTTGACCAGGTAACGGGTTTCACCGGGCATAACCAGGAAGATCCGTTCACGCGCCTGGGCCTTGATGTAGGCCGGGTCTTCCCAGCGGTCCAGGGTCTCCTGCAGCTGTTCCCCGGCCTGTTCCGCCTGGACGATGTCCGCCTGCAGCGCGGCGATTTCCGACCGCTGCTGCAGGAAGGTCCGGACAGAAGGCGCCAGCAGGACTGTGATGACCACCATGACGATTCCGAGTGCCAGCAGCCTGCCGGAAAAGGACTTCGCCGGAACGGGCTGCAAGGCAGGTTCGGATTTGGGTTCCTCTTCGGGCCGGGTGCCGGGCGGGACATCGCGGCGGATCTCCCCTGCCAGTTCCTGCCGGGCTGCGGCGCGGGCAGCAGAGGCGCTCTCGGGTTTGGCCGTCTTGGCTGGTTTGGGCTGCCGGGGCTTTTTGCCCGCTGGAGCCGCTGCACCGGCCTTTTTGGCCGGGGCTGTCCCCTTGGCCGAGGCTGTTCTTGAGCCCGTCCCTGGCGCAGCTGCGTTGGCGTTATCCGCGCTGGGGGGCTTTGGGGCTGCCCGGCGGGGGGCTCCTGCCGGAAGTCCGTCGGCCGCCGGCTTGGGCACCTTCGGTCGTCGGGTGGACATGCTGCTCCTCGTCTGGCTGACTCTCGGTTCTTGCTGCACCGGTTCACTGCTGGCCGGAGGCAAGGGCGGCTAAATGCCGCCGGTGGGCACCCCCATAGTCGAGGGTACCCACCGGCAGGCGCGTAACTACGCCGTGAAACGCGGGAAGGCGCTGCGGCCTGCGTAGCGTGCGGCGTCGTCGAGCTCTTCTTCGATGCGCAGCAGCTGGTTGTACTTGGCTACGCGCTCTGACCGGGCCGGGGCACCGGTCTTGATCTGGCCGGCGTTGGTGGCGACACAGATATCAGCGATCGTGGTGTCTTCGGTTTCGCCGGAGCGGTGCGAGGTGATCGTGGTGAATCCGGCGCGCTGCGCCATGGTGATTGCGTCCAGAGTCTCGGACAGGGTACCGATCTGGTTTACCTTCACGAGCAGCGAGTTGGCGGCGTTTTCCTTGATGCCGGTCTCGAGGCGGGCCGGGTTGGTGACGAAGAGGTCGTCGCCAACCAGCTGGACCTTGCTGCCGAGGCTCGCCGTGAGGGCCTTCCAGCCGTCCCAGTCGTTCTCATCCAGCGGATCCTCGATGGAAACCAGCGGGTAGTCGCGGACGAGCTCCTCGTAGTACGCGGACATTTCCGCAGCGGTGCGGTTCTGGCCTTCGAAGACGTACGCGCCGTCCTTGAAGAACTCGGAGGAGGCGACGTCGAGCGCCAGCGCGATGTCGGTGCCCGGGGTGTAGCCGGCGCGGGTGATGGCCTCGAGGATCAGGTCCAGGGCAGCACGGTTGGACGGCAGGTTCGGGGCGAAGCCGCCCTCATCGCCGAGACCGGTGGAGAGACCCTGTTCCTTCAGCACGGACTTGAGGTTGTGGTAGACCTCAACACCCCAGCGCAGGCCCTCGGAGTAGGTTTCGGCGCCCAGGGGAACAATCATGAATTCCTGGATGTCGACGTCGGAATCCGCGTGGGAGCCGCCGTTGAGGATGTTCATCAGCGGCACGGGCAGGATGTGCGCGTTCGGGCCGCCGAGGTAGCGGTACAGCGGCAGCGCCGCTGATTCTGCCGCGGCACGGGCCACGGCAAGGGAGACCCCCAGGATGGCGTTCGCACCGAGTCCGGACTTGTTCTCGGTGCCGTCCAGGTCCATCATCGCCTGGTCGATGGCGCGCTGGTCGGCAGCGTCGAAGCCGAGCAGGGCGGGCTGGATCTGGTCGATGACGGCTTCAACGGCCTGGAGGACACCCTTGCCCTGGTAGCGGTCCTTTTCGCCGTCGCGGCGTTCGTTGGCTTCAAAGGCTCCGGTGGAAGCACCGGAGGGAACTGCGGCACGGCCGAAGGTGTCGTCGTCGAGCAGGACCTCGACCTCGACGGTCGGGTTGCCCCGGGAGTCAAGGATTTCACGGGCGTGGATGGCATCAATGATGGCCATGGGAATGCTCCTGTTCGTTGGAACTTGGGATGGAAACTACAGCCAGGCCTAAGACGGGAGCCACGCTGCCTGCTCCAAGCCTAGTGGAATCGCGGCGCGTAGTAAGGACCGGGTGCGTCAATCGGTAACGGGAGGCACCGGCGCCGTAAAACGGCGGACGGCTGCCCGCAGGGCCGCCTCCGGGTCGATGCCGCGTTCGGTTGCCTGCCGCACGGTTTCAAAGAGCAGTTCCCCGAGTTCCTCCTCGCCGTCCCACTCCGGCGTTCCGGAAGCCGGCGTTCCGGAGGCGGGCAGGGGAACGGGGACTCCGGCACGGCGGGCCCGGTTCTGTGCCTTGGCGGCCAGGGCAAGGGCCGGCAGGGACGCGGGAATGCCTTCGAAAGGGCTGTTGCGCGCAGGTTTTTCAACCTTTTTGGCAGCGTCCCAGGCACGCTCGATCTCGGCCGGGTCACCGGTAGGAGAATCTGTCAGGGTTCCGTCGGAGTTGAACACGTGCGGGTTCCGCCGGACCATTTTCCCGGTCAGTCCCTCGATCACGTCCTGAATCGAGAAGTGACCCGCTTCTTCCTGCAGCCTGGCATGCAGCAGGACCTGGAATAATACATCGCCCAGTTCTCCGCTGAGCTCTGCGGCGTCAGCGGCACCGGTGTGGCCGGCCTCCACCGCGTCGATGACCTCGTAGGCCTCCTCCAGCAGGTACTCCAGCAGCGACTCGTGGGTCAGCGCGGCTGTCCACGCGCAGCGCTCCCGCAGCAGCGCGATGACCTGGGCCAGCCGGGTGAAGGCCTGGCCCAGGTCATCGGTGCTGTGCGCGGGATCAGCCACGGACGCGGTTGAAGCCTTCGGTGATGTGCGCAGCCAGGGCCGCGCGCTCTTCCAGCGGCAGGAAGGCGGCGTTGGCCGCGTTCATGGTCAGGTCCAGGACGTCATCAAGGTCGTAGCCGAAGGTCTGCACCAGGAGCTCGAACTCGTCTGTGAGGCTGACGCCGCCCATCAGCCGGTTGTCCGTGTTCACGGTAACGGCGAAGCCGGTCTGGAACAGCAGGTCGATCGGGTGGGATTCGATGTCTGCGCCGAAGGACTCCACGGCTCCGGTCTGCAGGTTCGAGGACGGGCAGATTTCCAGCGGGATTCCACGGTCCCGCACCCAGGCGGCCACGTCACCCAGGGTCACCATTCCGATGGCGGTGTCCTCGCCGGCGTCGGGCGCGTCTTCGTCTTCGAAGTCCACTTCGATGTCCTCGGCGATGCGCACGCCGTGGCCCAGGCGGAGCGCCCGCCCGTGGACCAGTGCATCCACGATGCTTTCGACGCCCGCGGCCTCCCCAGCGTGGACCGTGACCGGGAACATCTGCTCGGCCAGGTAGGTGAAGGCATCCTTGAAACGCGAGGCCGGGAAGCCGTCCTCGGCGCCGGCGATATCGAAGCCCACGGCTCCGCTGTCCCGGTGGCGGACGGCCAGTTCGGCAATTTCCATGCCGCGGTCGCCGTGGCGCATGGCGGTGATGAGCTGGCCAACCTGGATCGGGTGCCCATTGGCGGCGGCGTCCTCGACACCGGCGTCCAGGCCCGCCTGGACGGCTTCAACGGCCTCGTCCAGGGTCAGTCCGCCGCGCAGGTGCTGCTCGGGGGCCCAGCGGACCTCGGCATAGACAACTCCGTCTTCGACCAGGTCTTCAACAAATTCGCGGGCGACGCGGCCCAGCCCCTCACGGGTCTGCATAACGGCGATGGTGTGGTCGAAGGTCTCCAGGTAACGGACCAGGGATCCGGAGTTCGCCGATTCACGGAACCACTCCCCCAGAGCCACGGGGTCCGTGGACGGAAGGACGTAACCGCCTGCCTCGGCGAGTTCCACCATGGTGGCTGGCCGCAGCCCGCCGTCGAGGTGGTCGTGGAGCGAAACCTTTGGCAGGACGCGGATATCGAAGCGGGAAAGGGCAGCGGGATGCGTAATGGGCTCAGTCACACGCCAACTCTACGTGAGCCGCGCCACCGGCGCCCCTGGGCCGCTAGGACTCTTTCCGGGCCATCTGCTCGACCGGTTCCTCGTGGTGCATCGGGGTGGGGCCCCGCAGCTTGTTGATGATCCTGTCGATGATCAGGCCCAGAACCAGCGCCACCGCGACGGCGACGATGACGGCGAGCAGGTGGTGCTGCTGGAACCACGCACCGGCAAGCGCCCCGATGGCGACTGAATAGGCGGCCCACAGCACCGCGGAGAGCCCGGTGAGGGCCACAAACATACGCCGTGGATATCGCGTCGCTCCCGCAGTCAGGTTCACCACCACTCGTCCCACCGGGATGAACCGCGCGATCAGGATTAGTGAAACAGCGCGTTTGTCGAGTTCCCTCCGGGCCCAGACAAAACCGCGCTGCATCCGCGGTCCACGCATCCAGCGGAACCGGTCCGTGCGGAGGGAACGCCCAAGGGCATACGCGATGTTGTCACCGATAAATGCCCCGCCGGCTGCGGCCAGGAGAATCAGCCAGGGGTTGGGAGCGGCCGACGTAAAGATGAGCGCGGAGAGGCCCACCACCAGCGATTCGCTGGGGATCGGCGGGAAGAAACCGTCCAGCAGACAACAGGCAAACAGCACCAGATAAACCCAGGGAGCCCCCGAATAGGTCAGGACGAAGCTGTTGATGTTGTCCATTACGGCGTTTAGAACGTCCAATGGGCTGCACTCCTCGGGTCGGCATCTGTAGCTACAACGATGCCACCCTGCGAAGAGTGCCCGGTATGGGGTATTCCCCCGAGCACACCCTGAACCTCAACCCGGACTGACCCGGGCTGACCCGGACTGACCCGGGGAATGGCAGCAACGGCCAGGGGTCCGCCGGAAGCTGAGCCGGCGGCCCCTGCCCTGGGCCCTGTGTTTTTTTGTTGGGTTCCGGGTTCCGGGTTGCGGGGGGCTCAGCTGATGCGGTCGATGATCAGGTCAGGTGTGGCGGCGGGGCCCGGGGACACCGTGACGGCATCGGCGAGAGCCTCGCGGGCCCGCTCGAACTTCTCCGGGGTGTCGGTCAGAAGCGTCAGAAGCGGACTCCCTGCCTTGACCCTGTCACCGGGCTTGGCATGCAGCCGAACTCCGGCGCCCGCCTGGACGGCGTCTTCCTTCCGCGCCCGCCCGGCGCCCAGCCGCCAGGCTGCCACTCCAACCGCGAGGGCGTCCAGCTCCGTGAGCACGCCGTCAGCCGGCGCCAGGATCGTCTCGGACTCCTTCGCCACCGGCAGCTTGGCGGCGGGATCGCCGCCCTGCGCGGAGATCATCCGGCGCCACACGTCCATGGCCCGCCCGTCCCGGAGCGCGGCCTCCGGATCGGCATCGGGGCGGCCCGCTGCGGTGAGCATCTCCCGGGCCAGCGCGACGGTCAATTCGACGACGTCGGCCGGTCCCCCGCCCGCGAGGACCTCCACGGATTCCTCCACCTCGATGGCGTTGCCTGCCGTCAGGCCCAGCGGAGTGGCCATATTTGTGAGTAATGCCACAGTATTAACGCCCGCATCTTTACCGAGTGTGACCATGGTGCGGGCCAGTTCGCGGGCGTCGTCCACATTCTTCATAAAGGCACCGGAGCCGACCTTCACGTCCAGCACCAGGGAACCGGTGCCTTCGGCAATCTTTTTGCTCATGATCGAGGAGGCGATGAGCGGAATCGCTTCCACGGTTCCGGTGACGTCACGCAGGGCGTAGAGCTTTTTATCGGCAGGTGCCAGGCCGGCGCCCGCCGCGCAGATCACCGCTCCGACGTCGGACAGCTGGGCCATCATCTCGTCGTTGCTGAGGTCCGCCCGCCAGCCGGGGATGGCTTCAAGCTTGTCCAGGGTGCCGCCCGTGTGGCCGAGGCCGCGGCCGGAGAGCTGCGGAACGGCGACGTCGAAGACTGCCACCAGGGGTGCCAGCGGGAGGGTGATCTTGTCCCCCACACCGCCGGTGGAATGCTTGTCGGAGGTGGGTTTGCCCAAGCCGGAGAAGTCCATCCGCTCCCCCGACGCAATCATCGCTGCCGTCCAGCGGGAGATCTCCTCCCGGTTCATGCCGTTAAGCAGGATCGCCATGTTCAGTGCGGCCATCTGCTCGTCGGCGATCGCACCGCGGGTATAGGCGTCGATCGTCCAGTCAATCTGCTCCGGGGTGAGCGTGCCGCGGTCCCGCTTGGTGCGGATGATGTCAATGGTGTCGAACTTTTCGGAACTCATTGGTTTTTCTGCCCTTCCAGGTGCTGGGGGCCAAAGGCGTCCGGCAGCACTTCGTCCATCGTCTTGACGCCGCTGACGGTCAGCAGCGCCATGTCCGGTGCCCGGAATTCATAGAGCAGCTGACGGCAGCGCCCGCACGGCATGAGGATGTTGCCTTCGCCGTCCACGCAGGTGAAGGCCGTCAACCGCCCGCCGCCGGTCATCTGGAGCTGGCTGATCATGGAGCATTCGGCGCACAGGGTGAGCCCGTAGGAGGCGTTTTCGATGTTGCAGCCGGAGACGATCCGGCCGTCGTCCGTCAGCGCTGCCGCCCCAACCGGATAGCGGGAATACGGGACGTAGGCGTGGGCCATGGCGGCCCGTGCGGCGTCCTGAAGTGTGTCCCAGTCAATGTCCGGGACGCTGCCGCCGGCGGCGCCCTCAGGGGCACCAGCTGCGTTGTTTCCTTGCATAGGTTTCTACCGCCTAACCCTTGATATATGGGATGCCGCTGGCCGCCGGAGCACGTGACTTACCGACGACGCCGGCGACGGCGAAGATGGTCACGACGTACGGCAGCATGGCCAGGAACTGATTGGGGACGGGAGTCCCGAGCAGGCCGAGCACGGACTGCAGGTTCGATGCGAAGCCGAAGAGCAAGGCCGCAAAGAGTGCCCCGATCGGATTCCACCGGCCGAGGATGAGGGCAGCGAGGGCAATGTACCCCTGGCCGGAGGTCATGTCCCGGTTGAAGGAGGACACCGAGACCAGGGTAAAGAATGCTCCGCCCACCCCGGCGACCGAGCCGGCCAGCAGCACGTTGTAGAACCGGGTGCGGTTCACGTTGACGCCCAGGGTGTCAGCGGCCTTCGGATGCTCGCCGACGGCCCTGGTGCGAAGTCCCCACTTGGTATGGAAGAGGCCGAAGTAGATCGCGGCCACTGCAATGTACATCAGGTAGCCGATCACGGACTGCTCGAAAAGGATCGGTCCGATGATCGGAATGTCGGCCAGCAGCGGGATCCGGATCACGGGCAGGCGCGGCGGAGAGTTCCACTTTGCCGGATCGGCGCTGAGCACCGTGGAGAAGAGGAACCCGGTGAGGCCCGAGACCAGCACGTTCAGCACGACGCCGACGATCACCTGGTTCACGATGTATTTGATGCTGAACACTGCCAGGACCAGGGAGACCAGGACACCGGCAACAGCAGCTGCAAAGAGGCCAACGAACGCGTTGCCGGACAGTGAACCGGCCACTGCAGCGGCGAAGGCGCCGAACAGCAGCTGGCCCTCGATCGCAATGTTCACGACCCCGGACCGTTCACAGAGCACCCCTGAGAGGGAACCGAAAATCAGCGGGAAAGCCAGAGTGAATGAACCTACCAGCAGGCCGTACAGGGCGACACTCGGGGTGCGGGCGCTGCCCACGGCCCAGGTGAGGAAAGCGGCGACGAAGAACACCGCGAACACCGCGATCAGCCAGCCGGGCACGTGCCGGTAGCGGCTCACCAGGAAGGCCGCGTACGCTGCGCAGACGAGCAGGACCACCGAGGAAATCCAGCCCACCACGGTGGCGGACACAACGACGTCGGGCAGCTGGATCGCGGCCTCGGGTTTGGTGAGGCGGAACGTCACCTCGGTGGAGGGGGCGCCGAGCCCAAAGATGAAGAAGCTTAGAAGGGCAAGGATCCCGAGGATGATCGGAACCTTCCAGCTTCGGATGGCCTGGACTGCCGGCGGCCGTTCGGAGGCGAGGGTGGGTGCGGTGCTCATGCTGCTCCTGGGGCGTTCGAGGTCGTGCGCTGGCCGGACGTCTTAAACGCTCCGGGCGGTGGAATTCGAAAGATGGACCGAACCAGCGGCGGTGCGGCGATGAACAGGACGATCAGCGACTGGACCACCAGGACAATGTCGATGCTGGTTCCGGTGCTGGTCTGCATGGTGACGCCGCCGGCCCGGAAGGCTCCGAAGAGGATGCCGGCCGCGAAGGTCCCCCACGGGGTGGACCGGCCGAGCAGCGCGACGGTGATGGCATCGAAGCCGAAGCTGGCTGCCACCCCGGAAGTGAGTACCTTTTCGGTACCGGCAACCTGGGAGACACCCGCCAGCCCGGCCAGCGCGCCGGCGATGAGCATAACGGTGATGTAGCCCTTGGCAGTGCTGATGCCGGCATTGCGGGCGGCCGCCGGATTGGCGCCGACAGCACGGAGTTCGAAGCCGACAGTGGAGCGGTTGAGCAGCCAGGCGATGAAAACGGTGGCCGCGATTGCCATCACGAAGCCCCAGTGGAGGCGGAACCCGTCACCGAGCAAAGGCGGGAACAGGGCCGTGCTGTCGATCTGCGGGCTGATCGGGTTCGTGGAGCCTGGGCGCTGGAAGCTCGGCGTTGTGAGCAGGAAAAGCACCAGTTGGATGGCGATGTAGTTGAGCATGATGGTCACGATGACCTCATGCGCGCCTGTCTTGGCCTTGAGGATTCCGGCGATCCCGCCCCACAGCGCGCCGCCGAGCGCTCCGGCAATGATGACCAGCAGCAGGTGCACTCCCACCGGCAGGTGCCAGCTGAAGCCGACCCAGGCAGCCAGGGTAGCGCCGATGAGGATCTGGCCCTGGGCGCCGATGTTGAACAGCCCGGCACGGAAGGCCAGGGCCACACCGAGGCCGGCGCAGATCAGCGGGGTCGCAACCGTCAGTGTTTGGGTGAGCGGGTAGATCATCCGTGAGAAGCTTTCGGCTTCAAAGTTGAAGACCGCGCCCTGGAACAGGGCAATATAGGCGCCCGACGCCGCAGACCAAGCAGCTGCGAAGAAATCGCCCGGGCGGTTGAAGAAGTAGGCAGCGGCCTTGGCCACTTCTTCGTCCGTCACTGCGATCAGCAGCCCCCCAACGACAAGCGCCATCAGGACAGCCAGCACCGATACCAGTGCGTTGCCCGTGACGATTCGGTGGAGCATGGATTCGCCGCCGTCCTCCGGGCGCAGCTCGGATCCGGACACAGGCACGGCAGGCGGCGGCATGGAGCCGCCGGCAGTTTCGGCGGCGGTCAGCAGCCGCGCTTCTTCAGCTGCTGCCTCTTCCTTGTTCTTCCGTCCGGCCGGTTGGCCGTCCGAACTGTTTTTGTCCTCCGGGCTCACTGCGCCCCTCCCTCGGTCTCGCGTTCGTGCGATGCTGCTTCGTCGGCGCTCATCCCGGCCATCATCAGGCCAAGGACATCGCGCGAAGTGTTGCCGGGGACAATCCCCATGACCCTTCCGCCATAAAGGACGGCAATGCGGTCAGCCAGTTCCAGGACTTCGTCCAGTTCGGTGGACACGATCAGGACCGGTGTCCCGCCGTCGCGCTCTGCCACGATTCGTTTATGCAGGAATTCGATGGAGCCGACGTCGACGCCGCGGGTCGGCTGGGAGGCGATGAACAGTGAGAGCGGCCGCGAGAGTTCGCGTGCCATCACGACTTTTTGCTGGTTACCTCCGGACAGCGTCCCTGCCGCGGCCTCGGCGGACTGTGTCCGGATATCGAACTCGTCGATCTTCTCGGCTGCGTTGGTTGCCACGACCGAGGCGCGCATGGAAAGCCCCCGCGCAAACGGTGCCTTGTTGTAGCGGTTCAGGACCAGGTTCTCCGCTACCGAGAAGGGACCAACGAGTCCGTCGACGCTGCGGTCTTCAGGCACGAAGCCGACGCCGGCGTCGATGATCTGGTCAACGCGCCGCCCAACGAGTTCCTTGCCGTCAAGCTGGATGGAGCCGGTCACGTGGTCCTGCAGCCCCATAACGGCTTCGGTCAGTTCAGTCTGCCCGTTGCCCTGGACCCCGGCGACGGCGAGGATCTCGCCCTTGGCAATCTCGAAGCTGACGTGGTCCACTACGGCCTGGCCGGTGCTGTTAAGGACCACCAGATCGCGGACCGCGAACGTTTCGGCACCGGGTTCGGCCGGCGCCTTTTCCAGGGTCAGGCTGACGGAGCGGCCGACCATCATGGTCGCGAGTTCGGTGGTGCTGGCGCTTGGCGGTGCGTCGCCGACCACCTTGCCCCGCCGGATCACGGTGATCACATCGGAGACGGCCTTAACCTCGCGCAGCTTGTGGGAGATAAAGACCACGGATTTTCCGTCCACAGTCAGCTGGCGCATGATGGCGAGCAGTTCATCTGTTTCACGAGGGGTGAGGACGGCCGTCGGCTCATCCAGGATCAGGACTTCCGCGTCCCTGATCAGGGCCTTGATGATTTCCACGCGCTGCTGCACGCCCACCGGGAGGTCTTCAACGACGGCGTCCGGGTCGACGTCGAACCCGTACTGGTCGGAAACCTGGCGGATGCGGGCGCGGGTGGTTTCCAGGTTCAGCGTGCCGCCGAACTTGGTACTTTCATGTCCCAGAGCAACGTTCTCCGCCACGGTGAATACCGGCACCAGCATAAAGTGCTGGTGGACCATGCCGATTCCGGCGGCCATGGCTTCTCCCGGGCCTGAGAAAACAACCGGCTTGTCATTGACCAGGATTTCGCCCTCTGTTGGTTGGTAGAGGCCGTACAGGACGTTCATCAGCGTTGATTTGCCTGCCCCGTTCTCCCCGAGCAGGCTGTGCACCTGTCCCGGTTCGATCACCAGGTCAATGTGGTCGTTGGCCACCAATGCGCCGAAGCGCTTGGTGATCCCCTTGAGTTCGAGTTTCACAACCCCAACCAATCTGTTTGAGTCTTTGCGTGTGGGTTCCCCGGAAGGAAGACTACCGGGAGCAGAAAAACCGCCGCCCGACCCGCTGCGTTGCAGCCGGACGGACGGCGGTTCGGTTCACTGCCTGCCCGGATTACTTGGGGCTGGCTGCGGATTCCACGGTGATCTCACCGGAAATGATCTTGGCCTTGATCTCATCCACAGCCGTCTTCACATCTGCCGGCACGGCATCTTCCTGATCGTGGAACGGAGCGAGAGTGACTCCGCCGTTCTCCAGGGTGCCGACGTACGGGGTAGCGTCGAACTGGCCGTCAACGTCAGAGGAGATAACAGTCTCCACGGCATCGCCCATCAGCTTCATGACCGAGGTAAGGATGAATTCCTTGCCGGTGGTAGTGGTTTCGAAACCGTCGGAGTCCACCCAGACAACCTTGTTATTCCCGCCATCGGCGTTGGCTGCGACAACGGCATCCAGCGTGCCGGTGCCGACCGGCCCGGCGACGGGCATGATGATGTCGGCGCCTTCGTTCATGAAGTTCTCGGTCGTCGTCTTGCCGGCACCGGCATCGGTGAAGTTGCCGATGAAGGAACCGGTCTGGGCGGCCTTGTCCCAGCCGAGAACTTCTACCTTCGCGTCGTTCTGCTCGTTGTAGTACTCAACGCCGTCCGCGAAACCGTCCATGAAGATGGTGACGGTCGGGATGTTGATGCCGCCGTACGTCGCCACCTTTCCGCTCTCGGAGGTGCCGGCTGCTACGTAGCCGGCCAGGAACGCAGCCTGCGCCGTGTCATAGATGATCGGCTTGACGTTATCCAGTTCGATGCTGTTGTCATCGACGATCGCGAAGTTGCTCTCCGGGTTTGCTGCTGCCACTTCCTTTGTGGCGTCAGCCAGGAGGAAGCCGACGGTGACGGTGATGTCGCAGCTGTTCTGGACCACCATGGAGTCCAGGTTCGGCAGGAAATCGGTTTCGGACTGCGACTCTGCCGTCTTGACCTGGATTCCGAGGTCCTTCTCGGCAGCCTGAAGGCCTTCGAAGCTGGACTGGTTGAACGAACGGTCATCGAATCCACCAGAATCCGAGACCATGCAGGCGAGGAAGTCGCTGCTGGCGCTGCTGCTGCTGGCAGAGTCCGAAGACGTGTCTTCCTCGGGAGCGGCACCGCAGCCGGCCAGCAGGAGCGCCGAAGCGCCCAGCATGGCGGCGGACATACCGGCATTGCGCTTGATGCTGCGCGGAAAATTCTTCAATGTTCCTCCAGAAAGAAATGGGTTCCACCCGTTGAAGTCTGCAGCACAGCCATCCGGTTGAAAGGCCTCGCGCGCAGGCGCGTGTGGTGCGCGCCCCTTACCTCAGTGGAGCGCAGCAAGACCTAACCATAATGGCATGTGACACAAAGCACCCATTTTTTGGGCGCTGCGGAGGACATTGTTTGTATGTTGTTACCAACCCTGCCGCCGGAGCGGTCCCGGAGGGGTTAGTGGCGCAGTCCGCGCGCGGCCCGCACCGCGGCCGCAGCCATCACGGAAACACCGCAGCTGATGGCCAGCTCATCGGGGTTGTAGTCACCCCGGTGCAGGTCGAAAGTTTCCCCGCCGGGCGTGCGGGTGCCCAGCCGCATCATGGCCCCGGGAACTGCATCGGTCATCCAGGCGAAGTCTTCTCCGCCCATGGACTGCGGGGTGAGGACCACGGAATCTTCGCCGAGTTCAGCCCGCGCGGAGGCCTCGATCAGCCCGGTCTCGGCCTCGGAGTTGATCACCGGAGGAACGCCGCGGGTGTGCTCGAGGGCAACGTCCACACCGTACGGCGCAGCGACCTCGCGGACGACGTCGTCGAGCAGTTTTCCAGCCGCGTACCAGGCCTCGGCGTCGAGGCAGCGCATGGTCCCGGCCATAAACCCGTGCGCCGGGATCGCGTTGGGCGCCGACCCGGCATGGATCTGCCCCCAGACCACGGAAACACCGCTGCGCACGTCGATCCGCCGGGACAGGACGGCTGGAACGCTGACGGCTATCTGGCCCAGGGCAAAGACCAGGTCCTCGGTCAGGTGGGGGCGGGAGGTGTGGCCGCCCCGCCCGGAGAGTTCAATGCGGATGGTGTCCGACGCCGAGGTGATGGCGCCGATGCGGGTGCCGACCTGGCCGACGTCGACCCGGGGGTCGCAGTGCAGTGCCAGGATCCGGGGCACGCCTTCGAGGATGCCCTGCTTGATGACTGACAGGGCACCGCCGGGCATCACCTCTTCGGCGGGCTGGAAGATGACGCGGATCCTGCCGCCCAGGCTTCCCTCGGCCTCCACACGGGCTAGTACCTGCGCTACGCCCAGCATTACCGTGGTGTGGATGTCGTGCCCGCAGGCGTGGGTGATGCCGGTGTTGACCGATGCGTAGGGCAGGCCGGTCTCCTCCAGAACGGGCAGGGCATCAATATCCGCCCGCAGGCCCAGCCGGATCGGCCCGTCGCCAATGTCGACGTAGGCGCCGGTTCCGTCCAGCCGTTTCGGCTCCAAGCCGGCGGCTTCGAGAGCTTCGACGATTCGGTCGGTGGTGCGGAATTCCTTGTGCGAGAGTTCCGGATGGGAATGGAGGTCCCGCCGGAAATCGATCAGCTCACCCAGAATCGGAGCAACGCTTCCCCGGATTGAGGGTACGGGTGAGTTACTCAGTGAAGTTGTCTGCACATCTTCAAGGTTAGCCAACCTGATCTGGCTTGCGTGAGCCAGCGGGCTTTAAGACCTCCGTCACACCGATTGTGTAACGCAATTCGCCTAGAGGACGTCGGTGTCGCCGCTGGCTTTGAGGTGCTCCACTGCCTTTTTGACTTCCTGCGCATGGTCCTTGGTGGTGACCAGCAGGGCGTCCGGGGTGTCCACGATCACCACATCTTCGATGCCAATGAGTGCGATCACGCGTTTGGTGTCGGAGACCACGATCCCCGAAGCATTCTCGGAATAGACCCTGGCGCCCTCCCCCATAACGGTCAGCTCCGAGTTTTGTTCGGCCGGGTTCAGCCGCCCGATTGCGGCGAAGTCCCCAACGTCGTCCCAGCTGAAGATGCCGGGAATCATTGCCACGTCACCCGCTGCTGCAGCCGGTTCAGCGACCGCATAGTCGATGGCGATCTTGGGCAGGGTGGGCCAGACACGCAGTGCGACCTCGCGCCGCTTCGGCGTGTCCCAGGCCTCCGCGATCTCCATGAGCCCGGCGTGCAGCTCGGGCTCGTTGGACTGCAGGTGCTTGAGCATCAGCGCCACCGGCGCAACGAACATCCCGGCGTTCCAGCTGTAATTGCCGCTGCGCAGGTAGCTGCGGGCGGTGTCCTCGGAGGGCTTCTCCACGAACTCGACGACGGCGTGGGCGCTGGGTGCGCCGGCGATCTCGAGTGCCTCGCCGGCCCTGATGTAGCCGAACCCGGTCGAAGGGTGGGTGGGATGGATGCCGATGGTGACGATGTACCCCTGGGCCGCGGTGTGGACCGCCTCCCGGACGGTCTCCTGGAAGATTTCTACCGGGGTGATGACCTGATCTGCGGCGAAGGAACCCATGATGATTGACGGGTCCCGGTGGTAAAGGATGGCCGCAGCCAGCCCGATGGCGGCAGCGGAGTCCTTGGGCTCGCTTTCCAGCACCAGGTTCTCCTGCTGGATCTCGGGCAGCTGTGCGAGGACTGCCGTCCGGTGCAGCTGGCCCGTGACGACCATGACCCGGTCGTCGCTGAGCGCAGTCAGGCGGTCATAGGTCGCGCGGATCAGCGTCGAACCGGAGCCGGTCAGGTCGTGCAGGAACTTCGGCGCGGCAGCACGCGAGAGGGGCCAGAGCCGGGTCCCCACCCCGCCAGCCGGAATTACACCGTAGAAACGCTCGAATATGTCGGTGTCCGGAGCCGGTCCCGGGTTCACGTTTTTCATTTCAGTACTCATCAGTGCCAAGGTTAGCTGACCGTTCCCTTCCGACCCGCTGTTGCCGCACCTTGAGTAGATGCCCAGCCGCCCCAGGCGCACGCTGCGGAGTGTAAGCCAGGTCACACAATAGGGGAACCTAAATTGATCCCGGTCCTACCGGGACCTAGATTATGCTTGAGCTTATTAAATGCTCTCGCACCGGCGTCATCACTGCGTAGAAGACGCGCTAGCGCCGCTGCGATGCAGGGAGGAAAATTCAGTGTCGAAGTTACCAGCAGGCACGCTTTACCGCGGCCGCGAAGGCCAGTGGTCATGGGTTGCCCATCGGATCACTGGCGTGGTGATCTTCTTCTTCCTATTAGTCCATGTGTTGGATACCTCACTGGTGCGCGTTTCGCCCGAGGCCTACAACGTGGTCATCGGATCGTACAAGAACCCCATCATGGGTCTCGGTGAGCTTGGCCTGGTCGCCGCCATCGTGTTCCACGCCTTTAACGGCATCCGGGTAATTCTTATCGACTTCTGGAAGAAGGGCCCCAAGTACCAGCGCCAGTTGCTGTGGGGTGTTGTCGGCTTGTGGGCTGTCACCGTGATCGGCTTCGCCATTCGCCACCTTCCCATCGTTTTCGGGGGTAACTAATCATGAGTACGCCAATTGAAGCCCCCCGGGCCGGCCGCATTGCCCCCCGCTACACCCGCAGCAAGTCGGGCAAGGGAAACTTCGAGATGTTCGCATGGCTGTTCATGCGCATCTCAGGTGCACTCCTGGTGGTCCTGATCTTCACGCACCTCTTCGTGAACCTGATGGTCGGCGACGGCATCCACGCCGTCGACTTCGGTTTTGTTGCCGGCAAGTGGGCCTCCCCGCTCTGGCAGATCTGGGACCTGGTCATGCTCTGGCTGGCTATGCTCCACGGCACCAACGGCGTCCGGACGATCATCAACGACTACGCCGAAAAGAACTCCACCCGCATGTGGCTCAAGACGGTCCTGTACTCAGCCACCGTCGTCATCATCGTGCTCGGCACGCTCGTGATCTTCACCTTCGATCCGTGCCCGGCCAACGCCACGCTGGACCAGCTGCCGTCCTTCTGCCCGGCCCCGTAGCCGGACAGGCACCGCAGCACTCCTCCTGAGTAAGACCTGAGTAAGGTTCAGTTTCAACAGAAAGAGCATCTGGTATGCAGGTCCATAAGTACGACGTCGTCATAGTCGGCGCCGGCGGCGCCGGTATGCGTGCCGCCATCGAATCCGGACAGCGCGCACGGACGGCGGTACTGACCAAGCTGTACCCCACCCGCTCCCACACGGGCGCGGCGCAGGGCGGCATGTGCGCAGCACTGGCCAACGTAGAAGAAGACAACTGGGAGTGGCACACCTTTGACACGGTCAAGGGCGGCGACTACCTGGTAGATCAGGACGCAGCAGAAGTCATGGCGAAAGAAGCCATTGACGCAGTGCTGGACCTGGAAAAGATGGGCCTGCCGTTCAACCGCACGCCCGAAGGCCGGATTGACCAGCGCCGCTTCGGCGGCCACACCCGTGACCACGGCAAGGCACCGGTCCGCCGTGCCTGTTACGCAGCCGACCGCACCGGACACATGATCCTGCAGACGCTGTACCAAAACTGCGTCAAGCACAACGTTGAGTTCTACAACGAGTACTACGTCCTGGACCTGCTGACTGTCACCGACAGCTTCGGCCAGAAGCGTGTTGCCGGCGTCGTTTCCTACGACCTCGCATCCGGTGAACTGCACGTCTTCCAGGCCAAGTCCGTGGTCTTCGCCACCGGCGGCGCGGGCAAGGTCTTCAAGACCACCTCCAATGCCCACACCCTGACCGGTGACGGCATGGGCATCGCTTTCCGCAAGGGCATCCCGCTGGAAGACATGGAGTTCATCCAGTTCCACCCGACCGGCCTGGCCGGCCTGGGCATCCTGCTCTCGGAAGCTGCCCGCGGCGAAGGCGCGATCCTGCGCAACTCCGAGGGTGAGCGCTTTATGGAGCGCTACGCCCCCACCATCAAGGACCTGGCGCCCCGTGACATCGTGGCCCGCTCCATGGCCAACGAAGTCCGGGAAGGCCGCGGCTGCGGCCCGAACAAGGACTACGTCCTGCTGGACCTGACCCACCTGGAGCCGGCCCACATCGACGCCAAGCTCCCGGATATCACCGAGTTCGCCCGTACCTACCTGGGTGTGGAGCCGTACACGGAGCCCGTGCCGGTCTTCCCGACCGCGCACTACGTCATGGGCGGCATCCCGACCAACATCAAGGCCGAGGTCCTCCAGGACAACGAGACCGTCATCCCCGGCCTGTACGCAGCGGGCGAGGTTGCCTGCGTCTCCGTCCACGGTTCCAACCGCTTGGGCACCAACTCCCTCCTGGATATCAACGTTTTCGGTAAGCGTGCCGGCATCTACGCCGCTGAGTACGCACTGCAGGCCGATTTCGTCGAGCTGCCCGAAGATCCGGAGGCTGAGACCATCGCCCTCCTGGACCTGGTGCGCAATTCCGAGGGAACCGAGCGCGTTTCGGAGATCCGCCGCGACCTGCAGAACACCATGGATGCCAACATGCAGGTGTTCCGCACCGCTGAGACCATCAACCAGGTGCTCTCCGACATTGCGGAACTCGAAGAGCGCTACAAGAAGATCAACGTCCAGGACAAGGGCAAGCGCTTCAACCTTGACCTGCTCGAGGCGGTGGAGCTGGGCTTCCTGCTCGAACTGGCCAAGGTCATGACGGTTGCGGCCCTGCACCGCGAGGAATCGCGCGGCGGCCACTTCCGTGAAGACTTCCCGGACCGCAATGACGAGAAGTTCATGCTGCACTCCATGGCCTACAAGGTCGATGAAGCGGACAACGCCGAGCACACCGCCGGCATCCGGCTCGATACCAAGCCGGTTATTTTCACGCGCTACGAGCCGATGGTGAGGAAGTACTAATGACTACGGAAGCAGCAGAGCCGGCCTCAAAGGTCGATCTGGCCCAATCCACCGGTGGCGAAATCCCGTCCTTCGACATCACCCTGAAGGTCCGGCGCTACAACCCGGAGGTCTCTGACGAGGCGTACTGGGACGAGTGGACCCTCACCATGTACGGTACCGACCGCGTGTTGGATGCCCTGCACAAGGTCAAGTGGGAACACGACGGTTCCGTTTCCTTCCGCCGCTCCTGCGCCCACGGCGTCTGCGGGTCCGATGCCATGCGCATCAACGGCCGCAACCGCCTGGCCTGCAAGACGCTGCTCAAGGACCTGGATACCTCCAAGCCGATCCTCGTGGAGCCGATCAAGGGCCTCCCGGTGGAGAAGGACCTGATCGTGGACATGGAGCCGTTCTTCCAGTCCTACCGCGAGATCATGCCCTTCCTCGTGTCCAAGGGCCATGAGCCCACGAAGGAGCGCCTGCAGTCCGCAGAGGACCGTGAGCGGTTCGACGACACCACCAAGTGCATTCTCTGCGCTGCGTGCACGTCCTCCTGCCCGGTGTTCTGGACCGATGGCCAGTACTTCGGTCCGGCCGCGATCGTGAACGCCCACCGCTTTATCTTCGACTCGCGTGACGACGCCGGAGACATGCGGCTGGAGATCCTGAACGACAAGGAAGGTGTGTGGCGCTGCCGCACCACCTTCAACTGCTCGGAAGCCTGCCCCCGCGGCATCCAGGTGACGAAGGCGATTTCCGAGGTCAAGCAGGCCATCCTGAGCCGCTCGATCTAGGCAACAGCCACTGCGCAGAAATTGCTGAAAGCGGCGGCTCCGGTCTTTGACCGGGGCCGCCGCTTTTCTGCTTTTCTGCTTTTCTGTTTTTCTGCTTTTCTGGCCCCTTCTTCCGAGCGGATAGGGTTTAGCCATGCCTGCGTTCGAATCCGTCACCTTCCCCGGAGCCAACGGCACCACGCTGGCCGGGACCCTGGATATCCCCGACGGCGGCACGCTCGGCTGGGCTGTGTTCTGCCATGGTTTTGCCTTGGGTAAAAACAGTGCGGCGGCTTCCCGTATCTCCAAGGCGCTGTCGGAGCAGGGCATCGGCGTCCTTCGCTATGATGCGGCGGGCCTGGGACGCTCGACTGGCACCTGGGAGGACGGCTCTTTCAGCACAAAGGTCCAGGACCTACTCAACGCCGTGGACTATCTGCGCTCACAGGGGCGCCCTGCCACCCTGCTGGTGGGCCATTCCCTCGGCGGGGCAGCGGCATTGGCCGCCGCGGCCATGGTGCCTGAATTGGCGGCCCTCGTGACCATCGCGGCGCCTTTCCGCCCCTCCCACGTGCTGCACCTCTTCGAAGATGAGCTGGAGACAATCGCGCGCCTTGGCCAGGCCGACGTCTCACTTGGCGGGCGGACCCTGACCATCCGGCAGGAGTTGGTGGATGACCTGCTCCGGCACGACCTGGCAGAGTGCATTAGTGGCCTTGGGGTTCCGCTTCTGGTGATGCACTCGCCGCAGGATAAGACCGTGGACGTGCAGAACGCTGATGAGATCTTCCGGGCGGCCGGTTCACCGCGCAGTTTTGTTTCCCTTGAGGGGGCCGACCATCTGATGCCGGATCGGGAGCAGACCACCCGTGCCGCCGAGGTCATCGCCGCCTGGTCCCGCGTGTATCTGCGAAGGGCACAGTAGGCGAGGGAGGTCCGCCGGCGGTGGGGTGTCCTAGCCCCTGAGGGCCATGTCCTCGCGCAGGATCCAGAGGCCTTGGTCGTTGTGCTCGAATACACCGATCCGATCCACGCGGAAGCTCGCTTCGTAGCCGCTTAGCGAGGAGAGGGCTTCGTCCATGCCCGCCTCGCTGACATCGTGCGCCACGGTTACGTGCGGATGGTAGGGGTAAGGGGTCCTGTGCTCCAGCGGCCCGCTCTGAAGTTCCTGGTGCAGGCGTGAGCATTCCTCGAACCCCTCGGCCACCTGGACGTACACCACCGGGGTTACCGGCCGGAACGATGCGGTGCCGCGCAGGGTTACGGTGAACGGGCGGTGTGCGGCAGTAACCTGCCGGACGTGGCGCAGCGCTGAGGGCCAGTCGGTGGCCGGGGTGGTGGTCACCAGGGTGATGTGGGCCGGGATCACGGAGGCCATCGGGTCACCGAAGGACGCGCGTGCCCGTTGCAGCTCGGAGGCCATGGGCTCGGGAACGGGGATGACGATTCCGACCTGGCACGGCATTTCGGGCGTTAGGTCTCTGCCGCCGCGCGCCGCGCCGGGTGGGATTTGCACCGTCGAGTTCGTGTAGCCCATGAGATTTAGCGAGTCGTGGAACCCAGTGGCAGGAAACCCATCTTCTCGTACACATCGGCCAGTGTAGCCGACGCGCTCTCGCGGGCTTTCATTGCACCGTGAGCGAGCAGCCGGTCGAGTTCCGCCGGATCGTCCAGCAGTTCGAGGGCCCGTTCGCGGATGGGGCGGACATGTTCAGTCACGGCGTCTGCAAGGTCTACCTTGAGATGTCCGTACATCTTTCCTTCGTACTCCTTCACCAGGGTGTCAACGCTGCGGCCGGAGATGAGCGAATAGATGGAGAGCAGGTTGGAGATGCCCGGCTTGGCCTCGCGGTCGAACCGGATCTCGGTGCCGTCGTCGGTGACAGCCGACTTGATCCGCTTGGCGATGACCTTGTCCGGATCCAGCAGGTTGATCAGGCCTGCCGGCGATGCGGCAGACTTCGACATCTTCGCGGCCGGGTTTTGCAGGTCGTAGATCTTCGCGGAGTCCTTCTGGATGAAGACTTCCGGAACCGTGAAGGTTTCCCCGTACCGGCTGTTGAAGCGCTTGGCCAGGTCCCGGCTCAGTTCAACGTGCTGGCGCTGGTCTTCACCGACCGGAACACCGTGCGGCTGGTAGAGAAGGATGTCAGCCACCTGCAGGATGGGGTAGGTGAACAGGCCCACGCTCGCGGCGTCCGCCCCGAAGCGCTGCTGCTTGTCCTTGAACTGCGTCATCCGCGAAGCTTCGCCGAAACCGGTCAGGCAGTTCAGCACCCAGGCCAGCTGCGTGTGCTCGGGAACCTGGGACTGGACAAAGAGGGTGGCGCGGTCCGGGTCCACTCCCCCGGCAATGTACTGCGCAGCAGTGACCCGGGTCCGTTTGCGCAGGTCGTCTGGATCCTGCGGCACCGTGATGGCGTGCAGGTCAGGGATGAAGAAGTAGGCGTCGTACTGCTCCTGCAGCCGCACCCAGTTCACCAGTGCACCGAGGTAGTTGCCCAGATGCAGGGAATCTGCGGACGGCTGCATGCCGGAGAGGATGCGTTGACGTGTAGCAGGTGTTGTGGGGGTTTCAGTCATTTGTCCAGGACCTCAGAACTGGTAGTCGACCACGACGGGAGCGTGGTCCGAGAAACGGGTGTCGTAAGTGGCGGCACGGTCCACGACGGCGCTGACGGCTCGTTCCGCCAGGCCCGGTGTGGCCATGTGGTAGTCGATGCGCCAGCCGGCGTCATTGTCGAAGGCCTGGCCGCGCCAGGACCACCAGGTATAGGGCCCGGCCACGTCGCCGGCGAGCCGGCGGGCCACATCGACGTAGCCGATTTCTTCTCCGAGGAAGCGGTCGAAGTAGGCACGTTCTTCAGGCAGGAAGCCCGACTTCTTGACGTTGCCCTTCCAGTTCTTGATGTCCAAGGTGGTGTGGCCGACATTGAGGTCGCCGACGATCAGGGCGTAGTCGCTGGTCGCGGCCAGTACGGGCAGCCGAGCGGCCATAACGTCCAGGAAGCGGTACTTGTCCTCCTGCTTGGGTGTTCCGGCTTCGCCGGAGTGCACGTAGGCGCTGACGACGGTCAGCAGCTTCTCCTCGCCGTCGACGGGGACCTTGAAGTCCGCTTCGACCCAGCGTCCGGAGAGGGCGAAGTAGTCTTCCCCGATGTGTTCTCGCACGGCGACCGGCTCATGCCGCGAGGCGATGGCGACGCCGGCGCGGCCCTTGGCCTCCGCTTCGGCATGCAGGATGTGCCATTCGTCGCCGAGCAGCTCCCGGACGATCGCGTCCGGCGCACGCACCTCCTGCAGGCAGAGGATGTCGATGTCCCGGTCGGCCAGCCAGTCGGCCATGCCGCGCTTGTACGCGGCCCTGATGCCGTTGACGTTGACCGTCGCGATTCTCAGTGTTCCCAGTGCCGATGCGGGGCTGGGCTCCCCTGCAGATGCCATGCTCACGCCAATAACCTTACCCCTCGGTAGCTTGCGGGTTCATCTTGTGCGGCACGCCCATCGAGAGGGCATGCGGCCTGCGCGGTACTCCCCGGCTCAGTCGACGAGCGTGCCCTCGACCGGGCCGCCGTCGTCCTTTTTCATCATTCCGCGGGCATTGTGCGCGGTGATTTCAATCGTCTCGATCGCCCGCTCAACCTGGCCCTCGTCGCTGCCCAGGTTCTCGCGGATCACCCGGGACTGCACCTGGATGATCTTGAAGCTGTGGTCCAGCTTCTGGTCGCGGATCGTGGTTGCCTCATCCATGACCTGGACTGACGGAGCTCCGCCGGCTGCCCGGTTGAGGGAATCCTGCGCTTCCGCCAGCTTGGCGCCTGCCTTCCGGGCAGCGCCGCGGATGCTGAAGACCACGAAGGCGAACAGGACAAGCCACCCAAGGGAGATAATCACCACCAGCCAGCCAACGACGTCGTTCTCATTGGCGGCGAAGATCACGGCCACGATGAACACAAACACCATAAGCGTGGTGCCGATGGTGGCCATCTTGCGGCTGATTCCCCTGCCGGGGCTGGATGCTGGCGGCGTTTTGCCGTTAGGGATGGACTGCATGGACTTATTCTCTCAAAAATTCATGCAGATCGATTCCGCTTACCCCCACGGCGAAACCCGGAGCGGCGGATTGCTCTTGGTTCCGGTTACGCCGGCCCGTCGGTTGCCGGGCGGGTGACCCTGCTGGGAGGCTGGTGCGATGGAGATGAAGGCAGTGACAGGCGACATCACCCGGCGGTCTGTGGACGCCGTGGTGAATGCCGCGAACTCCTCCCTGCTTGGCGGCGGCGGTGTTGACGGCGCGATCCACCGGGCCGCCGGGCCTGAACTGCTCGAGGCGTGCCGGGCCCTGCGGGCCGGCGACTACCGGGACGGACTCGCAGTCGGCCAGGCAGCGGTTACCGAGGGGTTTGCCTTGCCGGCGCGCTGGGTTATCCACACCGTCGGCCCCAACCGGCACGCCGGCCAGACAGATCCCCGCCTGCTCGCGGCAGCGTTCCGGAACAGCCTGGACGCGGCGGTCTCACTGGGTGCGGCATCGGTCGCCTTCCCGGCGATCAGCGCCGGGGTCTACGGGTGGGACGCCGGAACAGTCGCGGAGATTGCCGTGCAGACCGTCCGTAATCATCCGGGGACGGGGATAGACACGGTCGAGTTCGTCCTTTTCAACGAAGCCATGACCCGGATCTTCAGCTCGGCGCTGGCCGCCGCCGACTGACCAACTGACTTGCCGGGTGCTCAGCCGAACGGGTTCCAGGCCGCGCCGGGGAAGAGCCCGGCAAGCCCTGCCCGCAGGATCAGGAAGCCGACGATTCCCACCACCCACAGCACAGCCTCCCCGGACACCCTGGACAGCCAGGCGCCCAGCCGTTCCAACGGGGTATCCAGCAGCCGGCCCAGCAGCAGCCGGCCGGCAACCAGGAGTCCTGCCGGCAGCAGCATCACTAGGCAGTAGAGTCCCAGAATCCCGGCAGATGCCGGCCATTCCGTGCCGGAACCGGTCAGCAAACCGACGGCGGCGAGGTAGGGCAGCATGGTTGGCAGCTCGAGGAGCCCGGCGAGCAGGGCCAGGCCCAGCAGCCCGCCGCGGGTGTCCAGTGCCCTGCCAATCCGATGCTGCCACCGCCGCTCGGTGGCCTCGGAACGCTCGGCTGTTGCCACCTTGGCTCCGCGGGTCCCGGCCGGAATTCCGCTGCCGGAGGTACTGCCTGCGGTGGTACTGCCTGTGGTGGCGTAGCCGGCCGCAGAGCCCGGCCGGTCCCGCTGGGGGCTCGATTGGGCCGGCTCCCGGCCTGGTGTCTGGGCTGGTATCTGGAGTCCCGGTTCCGCAGCTGCGGGACCGGGCGCCGGAACCGCGGCACCCGGACCGGCAGCACCGGCTCCGCTTGCTGAGCTGTTTCGGGCACCAGGCTTGGAGATGCCGATTGAGTCCTTGAATGACCAGACCAGCATGCCCGCCCCGGCTGCCACCATCACGGCCTGCACCGCCGGCAGCTCCAGCACAGAGCCGATGCTGCCGCTGCCCAGCACACCGGCGATCCCGGTGGCTCCTGACAGCAGGACAAGCCCCACCAGGAAATAGAACACCCCAACTGCCCCCAGGTAGACCGCAACCTTCCCGGCTGTCCTGCGCGCACCGGGGCGCAGGAGCAGCCACACGGGGATCACGAGCGTGCCGATGCTGGTGCTGTCGATGAGGGCGAGAATGGCCAATTGGGCCAGGATTTCCAAGGTCATATCCTCACTCTTCCGGGAGCGGATTCAGCGGGCATCCGGCATTGGGAGGAGCGGGCCTCATCCTTTCGTCTCAGGCCGGTGCGGCCTGCTTGGCTGCCGGGGTCCGGGCCATCAGGATGGAGGTATGAATTCTTCTTCCGGCCGGATCCGCCGCGAGGACGTGCTGCTGGCCCTGGGCTACGCTGCCCTGGCCTGGTTACTGCATTCGGTCGATATCACTGCGACCCGTGAACCGCTGCTGCCCTGGCTGGCTCCGTGGTGGCCGCTGCTCACTGTGGCCGGGTCCGCTGCCGTCGTCCTGCGCCACCGGCGGACTGCCCTTATGGTGACCGTCAGTGCAGCCGCGGCCGTGGCCCTGGCACTGGCCGGGAGCGCAGGCGGGTACTTCTTCGCTTTTGAAGCCGTCTTCTCGCTGGTTCTCTTTGGTTCGGCGCGGGCCGCGAGGACCACGGAGATCTCCATGCTGGCGGTCTGCGCCGCGTCCGGGGCTGCGGCCTGGTTGCTGACCGGGAGCCTTGCCGCGGGTGTGGTTTTCCTCCTGACCTCCGGGATGGTGCTGCTGCTGCCTGCCGAATGGGCAGGCAACCTCCGGAAGGCGGGCCAGCTGGCGGAAAGTGAGAGCGCCCGGGCGGCGGCAATCCGGCAGGCTGCCCGCGACCAGGCCAGCCTCGCCTCCCGTGAGCACGAGCTGGCGCTGGCGGCTGAACGCCAGGACATGGCCCGTGAGCTTCACGACGTCCTGTCTTCGCGGCTGTCCGCCATCGCGCTCCAGTCCGGCGCTGCGCTGAGCAGCCCTGATGGCCGGCTGTCACGCGAAGTGCTCTCCCATGTGCGGCGGGAAAGTGTGGCGGGGTTGGAGGAACTCAACGGCATGATCCGGATGCTCAGTACCGGCGAGCCCCGCCCCCTCGCCGGGAACGCCGCGGATCTGGATGCCGTGGTGGATGGCCACCGGGCTGCCGGGCTGACGATCAAGTGGACCAATGGACTGCCCGGCGGCGGTGCCGGGCTCCCCGGGCCTGTGCAGGCTGCCCTTTACCGGATAGTCACGGAAGCGCTGGTCAACGCGGGACGCCATGCACCTGGGGCAGCCGTCCGGATGTCCCTTGACCCGGTTCCCGCCGGGGTCCGGCTGCAGGTTGAGAACGACGGCGGCACAAGCCCTGATTCGAGCGCCACCGGTGCTGCCGCCTCCGCGGCGGACCACGGAGTTGGCACCGGGACCGGCATCCCCAGCATGCTGGCCCGGGCAGAACAGCTTGGCGGATACGCGTCCGCGGGGCCACGGGGCAGCGGCTGGGCGGTGGAGGCAGTCCTTCCGGACACTCCCCTGGCGTCCGGCGCCGCCCGATCCGGGCCTGCACAGGCCGGCGCCGCACAATCCGACCCTGCACAGGCCGGCGCCGCACAATCCGACTCTGCACAAGCCGGCGTGGCCGCCCAAGATCGCCTGGCAGGCGGCCCGCAGCGGATGTTCCCGGCCAGCACCGGCTCCGCAGTCCATGGGGGTACCAAAGCATGAGTGGAACGCTCAGGGTCCTGCTGGCCGACGATCACGCGGCGATCCGTCTGGGAATGCGCATGGTCATCGAGGTGGAACCTGGATTTGAAGTAGTCGGCGAGGCCGGCGACGGCGCCACCGCTGTCTCCATGGCCCGGGCGCTGCAGCCCGACGTCGTCCTCATGGATCTGCGAATGCCGGTGATGGACGGCGTGGAGGCAACCGGAACCATCATTGCGGACGGTCTGGCGAAGGTGGTTGCGCTGACCACCTTCGACCATGACTCCTACCTGTTCGGGGTCCTGGCCGCCGGAGCTGCCGGGTTCCTGCTGAAGACCGCCGAACCGGCAGAAATCACGACGGCACTGCGCCGTGTGCACGAGGGCGGAACCGTTATTGCCCCCGAGGTCGCTGGCCGGCTGGTCGCCGCGGCGGTCAGCCGGCAAGCCTCAGGTGCAGCCCCGTCCCCTCCGGCAGTGGAGCTCACCGGCCGTGAAAGCGAGGTCCTGGACTGCCTGGGCGAAGGACTGAGCAACGTCCGGATTGCCCGCCGGCTGGGTATCTCTGAAACCACGGTGAAGACGCATGTCTCCCACGTGCTGGCCAAGCTGGGCGTCGAGTCCAGGCTGCAGGCCGCGCTGGCAGCCCGGGCACGCTCCTCCTGAGCGGCCGAGGCTGTTTCCTGGAGACCGCTGGACGCTGCCGCTTCTGGACACTGCTGCTTCTGGACACCGCCGCTTCTGGAACGCGGCTACTTCTGGAAAAGGGCTTCCAGCCGCCGTGTCGTGACTACCAGGCCAAAGCCGATCATGACCACGAAGTAGAGCAGGTGCCCTGCGGTCTCCAAACCGAAAGCCCCTGCACTGATCTGCCGCAGCATTTCCACACCGTGCCACAGCGGCAGCGCCTGGATAACCCACTGGATGCTCTGCGGGTAGACACTCAGCGGGTAGAACGTGGCCGAGAACAGGAACATGGGCAGCATCACGAAGCTCACCCAATCCAACTGCTGGAACGTCTTCATGTAGCTGGTGATCGCCATGCCGATGGAGGCGAAGCCAAAGGCGATAACCACTGCGGCCGGGATCATCAGCAACGCGGCAGGGGACGTGATCAGGCCCATCGCAGCCATAACGGCGGTGAAACCCGTGGCGTACATTCCGCCCCGCAGCAGGGCAAGCAGGATCTCACCCATGGCCACGTCCAGCGGTCCAAGGGAGGTTGCCAGCATCCCCTCGTACAACCGGGCGAAGTTGAGCTTGAAGAACACGTTCATGGTGGAGTCGTAGATGGCGCCGTTCATGGCGGAAACGGCAAGCAGCGCCGGCGCGATGTAGGCCGCGTAGCTGACCTGCTCCCCGCCCGGACCGGTAACCGTGCCGATCAGCGACCCGAGGCCGATGCCCATGGCAATCAGGTAGAGCACGGGCTCGACGAACCCGCTGATCATGATCGACCAGTTGTTTCCCCAGGTGGCTTTGAGTCCACGGGCGAAGACCGCCCGGATGTTCCGGCCGTACAGGGAACCGAGGAAACGCTGGCGGGGTTCGGGCAGGTCTGCCAGCGCCTGCCGGCCCGCCGTTTCCCCAGGGTCCCCACCGGTGGTTATCCGGGCGCCGGCATGGTGCGCTCCACTCATTTGCCCAGCCTCCGGGTGAAATTCCGCCGCGCGAGCAGCCAGCCGGCGACGGCCAGCAGGAGCAGGTAGGCGAGGTGGCCAACGGTCACGAGGACAGGTTCCGCCAGGCCGTAGCTGACCATCCGGCCCAGCTCGGACGCGTGCCACAGCGGAGAGATCCAGCCGATCCAGCGGATGACCAGCGGCAGCGTATCCAAGGGGAAGAAGGTGCCGGAGAACAGGAACAACGGCATCACGATGAAGCGCTGCACCATGGCGAACTGGCCCCGGTCTTCGGTGATCGAGGAGCTGTACGCCATCAGGGGCAGGCCGAATGCGAGACCGCCGAGGATCGCTGTGAGCACCATCAGCCAGGCGGTGGCCGGGTTCCCGACCGCGCCGAAGAGCAGCAGGAACACAAAGTAGGTTCCACAGGTGATGAGCAGCCGGGTGGTCAGGCCCAGCACATGTCCGTCCACCAGCTGGGCGCTGCGCAGCGGGGACGCATTGGGACCGTAATAAGTCCGCCGCCACTTGAACCCGGACATCACCGTATACGTGTTTTCTTCGCTGCAGACCATGATCGAGGCGGTGGCCAGCAGGGCCGGCCCCACGAACAGCAGGTAGGACACCGAGGTGCCGTTCCCGGCGTCGAACGCTGCGTTGGTCCCGGTGTCAACCAGCGACGCCAGCCCCACCCCCATACCAAAGAGGTAGACCAGCGGGGTGCCGACTGCAGTGACCAGCACGGTCCAGCCATAGCCGCGCATCCGGCGCAGCCAATGCTCGGCGTAGTAGACGGCGCCGTAGCGGCGGGCACGGCGCGCCGTTTCCTCTGGAGTCAGTGGAGAACGCAGCCCGAGGACGGCGTGGGTCTGCTGCTCAGTCAACGAGGCTCCTGCCGGTCAGCCGGAGAAAGACGTCTTCCAGCGATGAGCGGCGTACCAAAGAGGTAATCGGATGCAGGCCGCGCGAGCCGACGGCTTCCAGGGCGTGCTCGCCGTTGTCTGCGTAGATGAGGACCCGGTCCGGCAGGGTTTCGATCCGTTCCCCGATGCCTTCCAGCTCGGCCGCGACGGTGGTGTTGCGCTCCGAGCCGAACCGCAGCTCCACCACCTCCCGCGAGGAATGCTCCCGGATCAGCGACGCCGGGGAACCCTCCGCCATGATGGTGCCTTTATCCACCACGATCAGCCGGTCGCAGAGCTGCTCGGCCTCGTCCATGTAGTGGGTGGTCAGGATCAGGGTGACTCCGGCTTCCTTCAGCCGGAACAGCCGGTCCCAGAGGATATGCCGGGCCTGCGGGTCCAGGCCGGTGGTTGGCTCATCCAGCAGCAGGATCTTCGGATCGTTGATCAGGGAGCGGGCGATGGTGAGGCGGCGCTTCATCCCGCCGGAAAGGTCGTCGACGCGGGCCTTGGCCTTGTCGGTCAGCTGGGCGAATTCCAGCAGTTCGTCCGCCTTGGGCTGCAGATAGCTCTTGGGGAGGCCGAAGTAGCGCCCGTAGGCGAGCAGGTTGTCCCGCACCCTCAACTCTTCGTCCAGGTTGTCCTGCTGGGGCACGACGCCGAGGTGGGCTCGGACTTCGGGTCCATTGCGGTCCGGGTCCAGCCCCATGATCCGCAGGTCCCCGGAGGTGCGCCGGGAGACACCGCCGATCATCTTCATGGTGGTGGATTTGCCCGCCCCGTTGGGCCCGAGCAGCCCAAAGGACTCCCCCGCCGGAACGTCGAAACTGATACCGTCCACCGCGGTGAAATCTCCATAGGATTTCGTGAGGTTCACGGCTGAGATGACGGGGCCCCGGAAGGCCTGCTTGGCAGGCGGGGCGGATGATGTGATCTGCGGCACCCGGCAAGCATAGTGCAAGTATGGCTAGGAACGGCGCAGGCCCGCACGCCAAAGGGCGGACGGGCCTGCGCCGGTGCGGAGCGGCTTAGCCGGCCAGGATTCCGGCCTGGCGTTCGGCAGCTTCGACCACGTTGGACAGCAGCATGGCGCGGGTCATCGGGCCGACGCCGCCCGGGTTCGGGGAGATCCAGGACGCGACGGCGGCTGCGTCCTTGTCGACGTCGCCCATCAGCGTGGTCTTTCCGGTTTCCGGGTCGGTGACGCGGGTGACGCCGACATCCAGGACAATCGCCCCGGGCTTCAGCTCAGCGGCCTTGATCATGCCGGGGAATCCTGCGGCGGCCACCACAACGTCCGCGTCGCGCAGGAGTTCGGGCAGGTTCACGGTGCCGGTGTGGGCGAGCGTGACCGTGGCGTTGATCGGCCGGCGGGTCAGCAGCAGGCCCAGCGGACGGCCAACCGTAACCCCGCGGCCCACAACCAGCACGTGCTTGCCCGTGAGGGCGATGCCGTTGCGGACCAGCAGCTGCACGATCCCGTGGGGCGTGCAGGGCAGCGGCGAGGTCATCGCATCGGACACGTTGAGCACCAGCCGGCCAAGGTTCACCGGGTGCAGCCCGTCGGCATCCTTTTCGGGAGCGATGCGTTCAAGGATGGCGTTGGTGTCCAGGTGCTTGGGCAGCGGCAGCTGCACAATGTAGCCGGTCGTGGCCGGGTCTGCGTTGAGCTCATCGATGACCTTTTCCAGGTCCTCCTGGCTGATGTCCTCCGGCAGGTCCCGGCGGATCGAGTTGATGCCCACCTGTGCGCAGTCCTTGTGTTTGCCGCCCACGTAGGAGTGGCTGGCCGGGTCATCGCCCACCAGGACGGTTCCCAGTCCGGGGGTGATGCCGTGCTCCTGGGCGAGGACCTGGATCCGTTCAGCCAGTTCTGCCTTGATCTCCCGGGCTGCCTTCAGGCCGTCCAGACGCTGTGCGGTTTCCGGCGTCTTGGTTTCCAGCTCGACGTTTCCTTCCATATTGGTGCCCTGCTCCATGCTCACCACTCTTCCTGTCCGGAGTACAGCGGGAAGTCCTGGGCGAGCACCGAGACCCGGCGGCGCAGGTCATCGGCATCCGGGGCGGGCTTCAGCGCCGCGGCGATGATCTCGGCGACCTCGGTGAACTCCGGCGCGCCGAAGCCGCGGGTGGCCAGCGCGGGGGTGCCGATGCGCAGGCCGGAGGTGACCATGGGCGGGCGGGGATCGAACGGGATGGAGTTGCGGTTCACCGTGATGCCAACCGAATGCAGCAGGTCTTCGGCCTGCTTGCCGTCCAGCTTGGAGTTGCGCAGGTCCACCAGGATCAGGTGCACGTCGGTACCGCCGGTCAGGACCGAAACACCGTGTTCGGCCACATCCGTTGCCGTGAGGCGGTCGGCGATGATCCGCGCGCCTTCCAGAACGCGTTCCTGCCGTTCGCGGAATTCCTCCGAGCCGGCCACCTTGAAGGCGACAGCCTTGGCAGCGATGACGTGCATCAGCGGACCGCCCTGCTGTCCCGGGAAAACGCTGGAGTTGATCTTCTTGCCGAATTCTTCCTTGGCCAGGATCATGCCGGAACGGGGACCGGCGAGGGTCTTGTGCACCGTGGAGGTCACGACGTCGGAGTACGGGACCGGGCTCGGGTGCAGACCGGCCGCCACCAGGCCGGCGAAGTGGGCCATGTCCGTCCACAGGTAGGCGCCAACCTCGTCCGCGATGGACCGGAAGGCAGCGAAGTCCAGCTGGCGGGGGTAGGCGGACCAGCCGGCGATGATGACCTGGGGCCGCTCGGCCAGCGCCTGCTCGCGGACTTTGTCCATGTCCACGCGGTAGGTCTGCTCGTCCACGCCGTACGCGGCAACTTCGTACAGCTTGCCGGAGAAGTTCAGCTTCATGCCGTGGGTCAGGTGCCCGCCGTGGGCGAGGTTCAGGCCCATGATCTTCTCACCGGGCTTGATCAGGGCGGCGAGCGCCGCGGCATTGGCCTGGGCGCCGGAGTGCGGCTGAACGTTGGCGAACTCAGCACCGAAAAGGGCCTTGACCCGTTCGATGGCCAGGTTCTCGGCGACGTCCACCTGCTCGCAGCCGCCGTAGTAGCGGCGGCCGGGATAGCCCTCGGCGTACTTGTTGGTCAAGACTGAGCCCTGAGCCTCAAGGACGGCACGCGGCGCGAAGTTCTCGGATGCGATCATTTCCAGCGTGTTCCGCTGGCGGGCCAGTTCACCGTCGAGGACGGCTGCGATCTCGGGGTCTACTTCCGAGAGGGGTGCGTTGGTGACGGGCTGGGTGGATAGTCTCACGTGGATCTCCTGGGGAAAGATGTTCTATAGGTCAGGCTACCTGCCGGACACCCCCGGTTTCCGGGCATGACGAACAGATGACTACGTGACCCCGGCCCAGGCGTGCGATCCGTGGTTTGGGCTTGCTGTTGCCGCTTCCTGGTGGTTACCCACCCAACGCCAGTTGCGACTTAACCATGTTAGCGCGCAGTTACAGCGCGGTTCAGTTACCGAGCGGTTCGGTTACCGCGCGGACGGTTCCTGGCCAGGCCCCTTCCCCGGGGCGGGTGCAGCAAGGTCTTCCCAGTCGAAGGAGGTGACGGTTCCGGCTTCCCAGTCCGAACGCAGCCGCCCATAGGTTACCGACGCAATCCGCCGCCCGTCGTCAAGCGGCCAGTCCTCGCGGATATGGGCTTCCTTCACAAAGCCGGAGCGCAGCAGGGTCTTGCGCATCGCGATGTTGTCCTCCCGGGTTTTCCCGGCGAGGCGGCGCAGGCCCGGATAGTCCGTGAAGACCTTGCCGGTCAGCGCCTGCAGCACTGGCACGCCTTTGCCCTCGCCGCGGTGTCCTTCCACCAGCCGAAGATCGAATATGCCGCAGTCCTTGTCCAGGTCTTCAAGGATCACCAGGCCCAGGCGCTGGTTTCCGCCGTAAACCCAGAATGTGCGCACATCGTCGGATTCGAACCTGCCCTCAAGCAGCAGCCTGCGGACCAGGTCCGCGGACGGCTCCGTGATGAGGTGGAACGGGAAGCGGTTGGTGGTCAGGAACCTCACCAGCTCTTCGTCGTCTTTGTCGGACAGCGGGGCGAAAGTAACGTCCATTCACCCAGCGTAGGCCAGCTACCTCCGGGCGGTAACCTTGTTCGGGTGACCGCAAATGCTTCCGCCGGACTGCCGGCAACGACCAAATCCACTCCGGAGTCCTACACGCTGACGCTTTCCTGCGCCGACCGACCGGGAATTGTGCACGCTGTTTCCGGGGCCCTCGCCGCCGTGGAAGGAAACATCACCGAATCACAGCAGTACGGCAGCCCGGACACCGGCTCCTTTTTTATGCGGGTGGATTTCACGGCGCCGGGCCCTTACGAGGCAACGCGTTCCCGCATCGAGGCGGTTGCAGGTGAATTCGGCATGGAGTGGGAACTGCACCGCTCCGGGGCACCGGTCCGCACCCTGATCATGGCGTCCAAGGACGGGCACTGCCTCAATGACCTGCTTTTCCAGCAGCGTGCCGGAAACCTGCCGATCGAGATTCCAGCGATCGTCTCCAACCACACCGACCTGGCCGGACTGGCGGAGTTTTACGGAGTTCCGTTCCACCACATCCCCGTCTCCGCGGACACGAAGCAGGCAGCCGAAGACCAGCTGCGTGCGCTGATGGCGGAACTGGACATCGAACTGGTTGTCCTGGCCCGCTACATGCAGATCCTCAGCAACGAGCTGTGCGAGGAACTCTCCGGCCGGGCCATCAACATCCACCATTCCTTCCTTCCCTCGTTCAAGGGGGCCCGCCCCTACCATCAGGCCCACACCCGCGGCGTGAAGCTGATCGGCGCCACGGCCCACTACGTCACCGCAGACCTGGATGAGGGTCCGATCATCGAACAGGAAGTCATCCGCGCGGACCACTCCCGGACGGCAGCGCGTCTGGCCGCGCTGGGGGCCGGAGTCGAGGGACGCACCCTGGTCAAGGCGGTCCAGTGGCACGCCGAGCACCGCGTCCTGCTCGATGGCCGGCGCACTATCGTCTTCAACTAGGGCTGCGCCTGCGCTGCCGGCCGGCCCCGTTACAGTGGTCGCATGGCTCACATCGTTCCCTTCCGCGGTAAAACGCCCGTTATCGACCCCACCGTGTTCTTAGCTCCGACCGCGTCGCTGATCGGCGACGTCGAACTTGGACCGGGAGCCAGCGCCTTCTACGGCGTCTGTGTCCGCGGTGATTCCAATTCGATCCGGGTCGGGGCAGGGACGAACCTGCAGGACAACGTTGTGCTGCACGCTGATCCAGGTTTTCCCACGACCGTTGGCGAACGGGTGAGCGTTGGGCACAACGCCGTCGTTCACGGCTGCACGGTGGAAGACGACTGCCTGGTCGGCATGAGCGCCACGATCATGAATGGTGCCGTGATCGGGGCCGGTTCGCTGGTAGCCGCCGGAGCCCTGGTCCTGGAGGGCACGCAGGTTCCGCCGCGTTCCCTCGTCGCCGGAGTGCCAGCGAAGGTCCGGCGCACACTTACCGACGAGGAGTTCGCCTCGGTCCAGCGAAACGCCGAGCATTATCTGGAAACCGCAGCCGAGCATCGGGAAGCCATCGGCTAAACCCTGACGGCAAGAATTGAATGCGTACAACAGAACTGTGTTCATTTCTTGACGACATGGAGTCCATATAGCACTCTGAACACCATGTCCGCCGAATCACCCTCAACGATGAGGGCTCTCTCCGCTGGCCGGCGCCGCAGCGACCCGGGTTCCCAGACCGCTCTCCGCGCCCGCAACCAGCAGCGCATTATCGAGGCGTTGCTGGCCGGCGGGCCGCAGACGCAGGCCGGGCTTTCACGGGTGACCGGACTCTCGAGCGCAACCATTTCCAATATCGTGCGCCAGATGAGCGAGACCGGCCTGGTGGACACCGAGCCCACCACCAGCTCCGGCCGGCGTGCCCTCTCCGTCCGGCTCAGGGACACCGGCGCCGTCGCTGCTGGAATCGACATCGGCCGCCGTCACGTCCGCGTAATCCTGTCCACCCTTGGCTACCGGATCCTCGGCGAGGCCTCAATTCCCCTGCCGCTTGGCCACGCCGCCGGCGAAGGCATGGACGCGGCGGCCGGCCTTTTCAACCGTGTCCTCGCGGAGGCGGATGTGGAGCGGCACCGGGTGCTTGGCGCCGGCGTCGGCATCCCCGGCCCGATTGACCGTAGAACCGCAACCGTGGCGCCGGGGGCAATCCTGCCCGAATGGGTGGGCATCAATATGCGCGAGGACCTCGCCGCCAAACTGCAGGTTCCGGTCTTCATCGACAACGATGCCAACCTCGGCGCGCTAGCCCAGGTGACGTGGGGCCCGCACGGAGGCTGCGAGAACCTGATCTTCGTCAAAGTGGCCTCCGGCATCGGTGCCGGACTGCTGATCAACGGCTCCCTGTTCTACGGACACGTCGGGATCACCGGGGAGATCGGCCATGCCACGGTCACCGATCAGGGCCTCCTCTGCCGCTGCGGCAACCGGGGCTGCCTGGAAACGGTTGCGTCCACCTCAACAATGATTGACCTGCTAAGCCGGGCCGCGGCGGAGCCGGTCAGCGCTGCGGACATCATCCGCCAGGCGGCGGCCGGGGATCCAGCCACGCTGCGGGTGGTGGACGACGCCGGCATGGCCATCGGCCGGACCGTGGCAGGACTCGCGAATGCGCTGAACCCCGAAGTGGTTGTGGTGGGTGGTTCACTGACCGGCTTGGGAAACAGCTTCCTCAACCCCATTCGCCGGGGCCTGCTCCGGCATGCCGTCCCACTGATCGGGGAGACCACCACGCTCACCATGTCCTCCCTCGGCGATCGGGCCGAGGCGTTGGGTGCGGCCTCGCTGGTACTGGCGCAAGCCGGTGCAGTACCCTGACGCTGAACTGAATTACAACGCATATTTATGAACAATTTCACTGCGCTTATGTTCAAGACTTGACGGCAAGTGAAGGAAGAGAGTTTACTTCCTTATCGACCCCGTCACGGGGTCCCGGAAAGACCCTGAAAGACAAAGAAGTCACATTGGGAGGCACTCATGCAGGCAGCAGTTGCAGTTCGGGCAATTGGAACGCGCAGCGTCCATTGCCCCTGCGGCAGGGATTTTGCGGATGCCCGCTAACCACACCATCCTGGAAATGCGTTCCATTACCAAGGAATTTCCTGGGGTCAAGGCCCTCTCCGAGGTTTCGATTACCGTCCAATCCGGCGAAATACACGCGATCTGCGGCGAAAACGGTGCGGGAAAATCGACGCTCATGAAGGTCCTCTCCGGGGTGCATCCGTATGGCACCTACACCGGCGGCATCTTTTTCCAGGGCAAAGAAGTCCAGTTCAAGGACATTCGCTCATCGGAAGCCGCCGGGATCGTCATCATCCACCAGGAACTGGCCCTGATCCCAGAGCTGTCCATTGCGGAGAATATCTTCCTCGGCAATGAACCGCAGCGTTTCGGAATCATCGACTGGGACAAGGCTAATCTTGCGGCGACAGAGCTTATGGCCCGGGTGGGCCTGGAGGAAGATCCCACTACTCCGATCAAGGACATCGGGGTGGGCAAGCAGCAGCTCGTCGAAATTGCCAAGGCACTGAGCAAGAGCGTCAAGCTCCTTATTCTTGATGAACCAACAGCCGCCCTGAACGAATCCGATTCCCAGCACCTGCTCGATTTGATGTCAGGCCTGCGCTCCAAGGGAGTCTCCTGCATCATGATTTCGCATAAATTGAACGAAATTGAGCAGATCGCCGACTCCATCACGATCATCCGCGACGGCAAATCGATTGAGACAATTGACGTTGCCAAGGACGGCGCCGATGAAGACCGGATCATCAAGGGCATGGTTGGGCGTTCACTCGAATCCCGCTTCCCGGACCACACACCCCACATCGGCGAAGTTTTCTTCGATGTGCGCGGCTGGACCGTCGGGCACCCCACTGTGCCGGACCGGCTCGTCTGCAAGGGCTCAAACTTCCAGGTCCGCCGCGGGGAAATCGTTGGTTTTGCCGGCCTCATGGGCGCGGGCCGCACCGAGCTGGCGCGTTCACTCTTCGGACGCTCCTACGGGAACTTCATCAGCGGCCAGATCTTCAAGGACGGCCGGGAGGTCACACTCAGGACCGTTACCCAGGCTATCGACCACGGCCTGGCCTATGTCACCGAGGACCGCAAGAGCCTGGGCCTGAACCTGCTCGATGACATCAAGGCCACCACCGTCGCGGCAAACCTGCAGAAAATCACCAAGGGACTGGTCGTCGACAAGGACGAGGAATACCGGTACGCCGAGGAATACCGCAAAAGCCTGCGGACCAAGGCCCCCAGCGTGGATGAAGGTGTTGCCAAGCTCTCCGGCGGGAACCAGCAGAAGGTGGTCCTGTCCAAATGGATGTTCACCGACCCGGACCTGCTGATTCTTGACGAGCCGACCCGCGGCATCGATGTGGGCGCCAAATTCGAGATCTACGGGATCATCCAGCAGCTCGCCAACCAGGGCAAGGGCGTGATCGTCATCTCCTCGGAGCTGCCCGAGCTCCTGGGTCTCTCCGACCGCATCTACACCATTTTCGAAGGCGCCATCACCGGCGAGCTCGCCAAGGCCGAGGCCAGCCAGGAGAACCTCATGAGGCTCATGACCTCGGCCGGCAAGCAAACCTACGCCACTCAAGGACCCCTCTCATGAAAGCACTCAAAGCGCTCCTGAGCGGCAACGGCCGCCAGTTCGGCATGATCTTTGCCCTCGTTGTCCTCATCGCCCTGTTCCAGTGGCTCACGGGCGGCAAGACCCTGACGCCGACGAACATGATCAACCTGTTCAACGGCAACTCCTACATCCTGATCCTCGCGGTCGGTATGGTCTTTGTGATCATCGCTGGCCACATCGACCTCTCGGTCGGCTCCGTGGCGGCATTTACCGGCATCCTCGTGGCGATGGCCATGCGGGACTGGGGACTGCCCTGGTACGCCGGGGTCCTGCTGGGCCTGCTGATCGGTGCCGCCATCGGAGCCTGGCAGGGAATCTGGGTGGCCTATGTGGGCATACCCGCCTTCATCGTGACCCTCGCGGGCATGCTGATCTTCCGCGGAGCCAACCAGTGGGTCGGCCAGTCCAACACCGTTCCCGTGCCCCAGGATTTCCAGGTCATTGGTGCCGGATACCTTTGGGAAATCGGCCCGGACACCGGGTTCAACAACCTCACGCTGCTGCTCGGCCTGCTGCTGGCAGCGGTGGTCATCGTGGGCGAGATCCGCCGCCGGGCCAAGACCGCAAAGATCGGATCCGTCAATCCGCCGGTCTGGGTTTCGGTGGTCAAAACCGGCCTGCTCGTCGCTGCCATCCTCTACGCGACATACCTCTTCTCCACCGGGCGGCCGGGAACCTCCTTTCCGATCTCCGGCATCATCCTGTGCGTCCTGGTGATTTTCTACGTTTTCATCTCCACCAAGACGGTGATCGGCCGCCATGTCTACGCGGTGGGCGGCAATCTGCACGCGGCTGAACTCTCCGGCGTGCAGAGCAAGAAGGTCAACTTCCTCGTCATGATGAACATGTCCATCCTGGCGTCCCTGGCCGGCATGATCTTCGTTGCCCGTTCCACTGCTTCCGGCCCGTTTGACGGGACCGGCTGGGAACTGGACGCCATTGCTGCCGTGTTCATTGGCGGCGCAGCAGTTTCCGGCGGCGTCGGCACCGTCGTCGGCTCGGTCGTCGGGGGCCTCGTGATGGCAGTCCTGAACAACGGACTGCAGCTGCTGGGCATCGGAGCCGACCGTACCTCCATCATCAAGGGCCTGGTCCTGCTCGTAGCCGTCGCCCTCGATGTCTGGAACAAGAGCCAGGGCAAGCCCTCAATAGTCGGCCTGATAACCCGGAACTTCGGCGGCAAAGCCGGCAAACCTGTTGTTTCGCCGCCGGTCAATCCCAAGCCCGAGATGCCCACCGGGACGAAGTCCACCATCGGAACGGATGCCTAGCGCTTCCGGCCCGTTGTTCCGCACTACCCGTCCGCTCCACCCCAGCACCACCAATCCCGAAAGAGAGCACCATGCGCAAGATCGCAAAGTCAATCGCCGTTGTCGCGACGGTGGCAGCACTGTCGCTGTCAGCATGCGGCCGTTCCGACGAAACCACGTCAGGTGAGGCTGCCGGCTTCGAAGAAGGCTCGGCAATCGGTGTGGCACTGCCGCAGAAGACCTCGGAAAACTGGGTCCTTGCCGAAGGCCTGTTCAACGACGGACTGACCGAAGCCGGTTACAAGCCGCAGGTCCAGTTCGCCAACGGCGGCGTATCGGAGCAGCAGAACCAGATCAGCTCCATGATCACCAACGGTGTCAAGGTCCTGGTGGTCGGGGCCATCGACGGCGCCCAGCTCGGCTCGCAGCTGCAGGAAGCCAAGGACGCCGGCATCACCGTCATCGCCTACGACCGGCTGCTGACGAACACCGAGAACGTCGACTACTACGTGGCATATGACAACTTCAAGGTGGGCCAGCTGCAGGGCCAGGCGCTGCTGGACGGAATGAAGGCCAACAAGCCCGAAGGCCCCTACAACATCGAGCTCTTCGCCGGGTCCCCCGACGATGCCAACGCCCAGGTCTTCTTCGACGGAGCCATGGACGTCCTGCAGCCTGAGATCGAATCGGGCAACCTGAACATTGTGTCCGGCCAGACCGAGTTCAACCAGGCCGTCACCCAGGGCTGGAAGGCAGAGAACGCCCAGAAGCGCATGGATACTCTGCTCTCGGGTTCCTACGGCACCGAAGAGCTCGACGGCGTCCTCTCCCCCAACGACACGCTGGCCCGTGCCATCCTGACCTCTGTCTCCGCTGCCGGCAAGCCGGTTCCGGTCGTGACCGGCCAGGACTCCGAGGTTGAGTCGGTGAAGTCCATCATGGACGGCATCCAGTACTCCACCATCAACAAGGACACCCGAGCCCTCGTGGACCACTCCATCGAAATGGTGAAGGGCCTCGGTGCCGGCGACGAACTCGAAATCAACGACGACGAGTCCTACGACAACGGCGTCAAGGTGGTTCCCGCCTACCTGCTCGAACCGCAGATCGTGACCAAGGAAAACGCTGCCGAGGCGTACGCCAACGATCCGACGCTCTCCGCGCTGGTCAAGTAACCCTTCAAGAACAGCCCGGGCACCCTTTTCCGAGGGTGTCCGGGCTTTTCCATGTCCGGACCGCACTTTCGCAGGTTCAGCAGCAGTTCCGGAAACTCTTTGCTATGGCTCAGGCAATCATTTCTAAAGAACCCTTGCTAAAGAAGTCTTTAGCACACAGGATGGGTGCATGACCGAGCAGACAGAACCATCCGGCCCCGGCCCGTCCACCCCCGGACGCACCGCTGAGATATCCGATCCGGTCCGTATTCGAGCCCTGGCACATCCACTTCGGTTGGCCCTGCTGGACTATCTGGACAAGGTTCCGGAGGGCACGGCCACGCAATGTGCTGCTGCGACCAGCACGTCCGTAGCCAGCTGCTCCTACCATCTCCGGATCCTCGCGAAGCACGGCTACATCGAGCAGGTGCAGCAGCCGGGCCGTGAAAAGCCCTGGCGGTCACCGCGGCAAAGCCGCACCCATTCGGTTGACCCCACGGTTCCTGGCTCACAGCACGCCCTGGCAGCACTGTCCGGCCTCCTGGTCGCCCGGGAGGCCGAACGGATCATGGACTGGGCCCGGACATCCGGTGAACTGGACCCCGAAGACGTGGACGCCGCGTCAATCCTCAAAAGCACTTTCTACGCCACACCCGCTGAGCTGAAAGCACTCCGCGAAGAGATTATGGCTCTCCTGGACCGCTTGGCTCCCCGCCGCACCGACCCGGCGCTGCGTCCGGCTGGAAGCCGTGAGGTCCACTACTTCAGCGTGACCAACTTTGAGCCCACCCCTCCCCCGGGCACACCATGACCAGCCGCCCGGACACAGCCGGGGCAGGCACCAACCGTCAGGCCCTGTCCGTGCCCGCGTTCCGACGCCTGTCTGCCGCTTGGGTTTTTACCAACTTCGCCGACTCGGCCCTCTACCTCACGGCCGCCGTATGGATGAAGCACCTGACCGGCAGCGATGCCGCGGCCGGGCTCGTGTTTGCCTGCCTGGGCCTGCCCGCCCTCCTGGCACCGGTGACCGGGTGGCTCGCCGACCACCTCCCCCGGCGCGGACTGCTCGTGGCGGCCAACGCGGGCTCTGCCGCCGTCGTCCTCCCGCTGCTGCTTGTCAGCGACGCAGCAATGGCGTGGCTGATCTATCCGGTGATGTTCCTGTACGGCACCGGCTCCTACCTCACCTCCGCCGCGCAGTCGGGACTGCTCAAGGATTTGCTGGAACCACGCCTGCTGGCACCCGGCAACGGGCTGCTGACCAGCATCGACCAGGGCCTGCGGATCGTTTCCCCGCTGCTGGGCGCCGGGTTGTTTGCGCTGTGGGGCATGGCCCCGATCGTTGTGCTGACCGTCTGCTGTTTCGCGGCCTCCGCGCTTGTCCTCGCCGGCCTGCCGACCTCCGTTGTCCGGGCTGCTCCGCACAGCCGGCCAGGGTTCTGGACAGAGTCGGTGGCCGGTGCGGTGTTCCTGGCCCGCCACCGGGTCCTGCGCACCGCCACGCTGGCGATCGTGATCCTGGTCTGCGGCGCCGGAGCCCTGAACGTCACTGAATTCGCCGCCGTGGACCAGGGTGCCGGGCTGCCGCCGGAGTTCATCAGTGTGCTCGCAAGCGTCCAGGGCGTGTTCGCGATCATTGGCGGGCTGTCCGCGGCGGCAGTTATCCGCCGGATCGGCTTGTCCTGGTGCCTGCGGATCGGAATTGCGGTTTTCGCCCTTGGAATCCCCCTGCTGGCCACCGCCTCCGTTCCACTGTTTTTCCTGGCGGTTGCCCTTGCCGGTACCGGTGTCTCCCTGGCCGTGGTCTCCTTCAACACGCTGCGCCAATCCGAAACCCCTTCCTCGCTCCAGGGCCGCACCGCCGCTGCCACGCAGGTGGTGATCAGCCTTCCCCAGGTAGCCTCCTCCGCGCTGGCAGCGGTTCTGATCTCCGTACTCGACTACCGGGCCCTAACCCTCGCTGCGTCGGTGATGTGCCTGGCGGCGCTCCTGCCGCTGATGCAGCGCCGCCCGTCTGCGCCGGCAGTTCCGGACGCCCCGCAGCCGGCCGCGGACCCGGCAAAGTAGTCGTTCGGGACTGGGCAGCGGCCAGCCCGGACCATAAGGTAGTTCTATTGCCGAGACACTAGCTGGCCAAGCCACTGACCGAGAGCCGAGGACCATGAAGGCCCCGAAGTACATTCACACACCGCCGTGTGTCCTTCAAGGAGCGCCCAGCCCAGTCCAGGCAACCGGCCGCATCCTGAGGTGGGGCGTAGTGGCCACCGGACGAATCGCAGGCCGAGTCACCGAGGACATCGCCCGCCTCGAAGACGCCGTCCTGCAGGCTGTCAGCTCCCGTTCCCAGGCGACCGCCGTGGACTTCGCGGACCGCTTCGGGTTCGCTGCCAGTTATTACGACGACGAGGCCCGGGGCAAGGGCTACCGGCAGCTTTTTGCGGACCCGGACGTCGACGTCGTCTACATCGCTACGCCGCACGCCCAGCACTACGAGCTCGCCCGCGAAGCACTCGAGGCCGGCAAGCACGTGCTGTGCGAAAAATCGATCACCATTAATGCCGCGGAAATGGCAGACCTGATGGAGGTGGCCTCGCGGCGCGGGGTGTTCCTGATGGAAGCGGTCTGGACACGGTTCCTTCCGTGCATCAACCGGCTATGGGATATCCTCGCCGGCGGCGAACTTGGCACCATCAACTGGGTGCAGGCAGATCTGGGGTTCCCGGCGCCGTACGATCCAGCGAGCCGGCTGTGGGATCCGGCCGCCGGCGGCGGGGCACTCCTGGACCTCACCATCTATCCGCTGACCCTCGCCGTCGGCGCCCTGGGCTTTCCACAGCGGGTGCAGGCTTCCGGGTCGCTGAACGGCGACGGCGTCGACACCCAGAACGCCCTCACCCTGGGCTACGAGTCCGGTGCCATGGCCCAGCTGACCTCTTCCCTGCTGTCCTCCGGCCCGCGGACCGCAACCATCTCGGGGAGCGAGGGGTGGGTCCGGACCGGTGCGCCGCTGCACAACCCCGTGGAACTGCAGATCCAGCAGCATCTGGGTGAGACCCGGGTTGAACGCTTCCAACAGGTAGGCAACGGCTACACCTACGAGCTCCGGGAAGTCACGCGCTGCATCCAGGAAGGGCTCACCGAAAGCCCCACCATGCCGTGGGCTGACTCCCTGCGGACCATGCAGCTCTTCGACGAAGTCCGTGCCCAGCTGGGTGTCCGCTACCCCAACGACGACGGTCACCAGCCTTCCCTGCATACGCTCGGCAAACTCCCCGGCTCCGCTTAGTCCAGCCACAAGCAACTGCAGGGTGCCCGGCGCTGGCCGGGCACCCTGCAGTTTGTCTATCCCCCGCCCAGACCGCCCAGTCCGCCGGAGAATTTCCCGATCAGGTCCTGCGGATTGACGCCCAGTTTGCTCAGCAGCCCCGAGTCCTTGTCCGTATCCACCTGGTCCGGCAACTCAGATTCGGCGTGGCTTGCCTGGTCATTGCTGCCCTTGCTCTTCAGGAAATCGATGATCTGCTGTTTTCCGATCTGCATATCTGTCTCCTTTACGGTGCTCCCCAACCGTTGATCCCAGGCACGAGCGTAGGCGCAGCCAGCGCCGGGCAACAGGGCCCGGGTAGTTTCGCCCCCAGGCCCACCGGCACGCTATACAACCTCCCACGGCCGTGGTTTCCTTCAACCATGGGCGCAGAAGTCACCTCCAAGTCCTTCAGCCGCGAACAGCGGACCCGGTACCGTGCACGCCTGCTGGAGAACCTGGACAGATTCGCCGGGTTTTTGGGTACCGCGGACTTCGCGGACTCTGCCAGCATCGGCGTCGAACTCGAACTGAACCTCACCAACGACGACTTCACGCCGGCGCTCCGGAATACCTCGGTCCTGGAACAGATAGCCGACCCCGCGTTCCAGACCGAGATGGGTGCCTTCAACATCGAAATGAACCATCCGGCCCTTTCCATCCGCGGCGAGGGCCTGATGGAGCTTGAAGAGAGCCTGCGGCGCCAGCTCAACCGGGCCGACGAGCTGGCGGCCAAAGCCGAAGCGAACATCCTGATGGTCGGGATCCTGCCTACCCTGACTCCGGCTGTCTTCGACGGCGATGCCTGGATCAGTTCCGGTGCGCGTTACGCGGCGCTTAACACGTCGGTTCTCCAAGCCCGCGGAGAGGATGTGCATCTCTCGCTCCACGGCATCGAAACGCTCACCCAGTACGCCGCTAACATTGCTCCGGAAGCTGCCTGCACCTCCCTGCAGCTGCATCTGGAGGTCAGCCCGGCTGACTTTGCCCCCGCCTGGAATGCCGCCCAGCTGATCGCGGGTCCGCAGGTTGCACTGGCGGCCAACTCCCCCATTTTCATGGAGCGCATCCTGTGGCAGGAAACCCGGATCGAGCTGTTCAAACAGGCCATCGATACCAGGCCTCCGGAGATGCGGAACCAAGGCGTTCGGCCCAGGGTCTGGTTCGGCGAACGGTGGATCACCTCCATGTTCGATCTGTTCGAGGAGAACGTCCGCTATTTCCCGGCCCTGCTGCCTGAGGTCTCAGCAACGACGTCGGGCTCCACACAGTCCGGCGCGCCGCTGTTGCCGGAACTTCGCCTGCACAACGGCACCGTGTACCGGTGGAACCGTCCGATCTACGACCCGGGCACGGACACGCCCAACCTGCGGCTGGAAAACCGTGCCCTGCCGGCCGGGCCCACAGTCCTGGACGTAACCGCAAATGCCGCGTTCTTCTACGGCCTGGTGCACACGCTGCGCACCGCTGACCGGCCGCTGTGGACGAGGATGGCGTTCAAGACTGCCACGGACAATTTCCTCGCCTGCTCCCGCCTGGGACTGGACGCTGCCGTCTACTGGCCAGGCATCGGGGACATCCCCGTGGCTGAGCTTGTGGTCCGGCACCTTGTCCCCATGGCCGCGGACGGGCTGCGGGATCTCGGTGTCGAGGATGCCTGTATTGCCCGCTATCTCGGTGTCATCGGGGAACGGGCACGCAGCGAGCAGAACGGTGCGTCGTGGCAGGTTGCCATGCTCGGAAAACTCGAGGCCGCCGGGTTCGACCGGACGACGGCATTGACGGAAATGACCCGCCGCTACTGGCGCCACATGCACAGCAATGAGCCGGTCCATCTGTGGACGTTGGACTAGCTGGAAGGGAAATCAGGGTTGCACTAGCACTCTCCATGCGCGAGTGCTAACCTATTTCCATCCTTGAGCGAGGTTGGCTCAAGTTTCGACCCTTCGTTTATTCATTCAGTTCTGTTAGTGAAAAACACATCCACCGCCCCGGCGGGACGGTGAAAAGGAGTTGATGAGAATGGCCATGAAATTCGATCCTTTCCGCGAACTGGACAGGATGGCAGGCGCCCTTCTGGATCCCCGGCAGCGGCTGCGGCTCATGCCGATCGACCTGTACCGCGAGGGCGACCACTACATCATGAATGCGGACCTGCCCGGCATCGATCCGGGATCCGTTGATGTGGATGTTGACGGCCAGCTGCTTACCATCCGGGCGGAGCGGACCGTCCAGGCACCGGAAGGCACCACCTGGCTGACCCGGGAGCGTGAGTCCGGCAGCTTCCTGCGGCAGCTGAACCTCGGCCAGGGTATTGATATTGACGGTATTTCCGCCAAGTACGAGAACGGGGTGCTGAGCGTCCTCATCCCCGTCAGCGAGCGGGCCAAGCCACGGAAGATCCAGGTCTCGGCCTCCTACACGGACGGCGGCAACGTCATCCGGGGCGAGTCGTCCTCACAGCCCTCAGGGGCCATGGGTACGGGTGCGGGCACTGCGCCGGGCGCCGCGCCGGGATCCGCTTCCGGCGGCATGGGCGGCTCCGGGAATCCCGGGTCAGGCTCCTAACCGGCAAACCCAGGAGACGCAGGAATACCTATAAATACAGCAGCCCCGGTCCTTTCGGACCGGGGCTGCTGTATTACTTCTTGGTGCGGGATCTAGCCCAGGCGCGCCTTGAGGTTCTCATCCAGTGCGGCGAGGAAGTCCTCGGTGGTCAGGTACGACTGGTCGGGCCCGACCAGCAGTGCCAGGTCCTTGGTCATCTTGCCGGATTCGACCGTCTTGATGACGACGTCTTCCAGCGTCTGTGCGAAGTTGGTGACCTCGGGGGTGTTGTCCAGCTTGCCGCGGTGCATCAGGCCACGGGTCCACGCGAAGATCGAGGCGATCGGGTTCGTGGAGGTGGGCTTGCCCTGCTGGTGCTGGCGGTAGTGACGGGTCACGGTGCCGTGTGCGGCTTCAGCCTCGACGGTCTTGCCGTCCGGGGTCATCAGCACGGACGTCATCAGGCCCAGCGAGCCGAAGCCCTGTGCCACGGTGTCGGACTGGACGTCGCCGTCGTAGTTCTTGCAGGCCCAGACGTAGCCGCCTTCCCACTTCATCGCGGAGGCAACCATGTCATCGATCAGGCGGTGCTCGTAGGTGAGGCCGGCTGCTTCGAACTGGTCCTTGAACTCGGCGTCGAAGACTTCCTGGAAGAGGTCCTTGAACTGGCCGTCGTAGGCCTTCAGGATCGTGTTCTTCGTGGAGAGGTACACGGGGTAGTTCCGCTGCAGGCCGTAGGCGAAGGATGCCCGGGCGAAGTCGCGGATGGAGTCGTTGAAGTTGTACATACCCATGGCCACGCCGCCGTCGTCACCGTAAGTGACAACCTGGGTCTTGATTTCTTCCCCGCCGTCCTTGGGGGTGTAGGTCAGCGTCAGGGTGCCGGCGCCGGGAACCTTGAAGTTGGTGGCCTTGTACTGGTCGCCGTGTGCGTGGCGGCCGATGATGATCGGCTTGTTCCAGCCCGGGACCAGGCGCGGGATGTTGGAGATGATGATCGGTTCGCGGAAGACGACGCCGCCCAGGATGTTGCGGATGGTCCCGTTCGGGGAAACCCACATCTTCTTCAGGCCGAATTCCTCGACGCGTGCCTCATCCGGAGTGATGGTCGCGCACTTGACGCCTACACCGTGCTCCTTGATGGCGTTGGCGGCGTCAATGGTGACCTGGTCATCCGTGGCGTCGCGGTTCTGGATCGACAGATCGTAGTACTTGAGGTCAACGTCCAGGTACGGGTTGATCAGGCGGTCCTTGATGAACTGCCAGATGATCCGTGTCATCTCGTCGCCGTCGAGCTCTACGACAGAGCCCACAACCTTGATTTTGTCAGCCACACGGTCTCCTAGTGTGATGGGGGTCCGGACATGGCTTTTGGCATGCGGGGACCCGGCTTTTTTGGGTCTGGTATCTTCGTCCAACTATGCCACAGCGCATTGGCGGCCCATAAACCGCAGGCCGTGCGCATTCGTCATGCGCGCGGCCTGCGGCGGGGCCGGCAGGCGGGGATTTCCTAGTGGAAGAAGTGGCGTGCGCCGGTGAAGTACATGGTGACGCCGGCAGCATTCGCCGCCGCAATCACCTCTTCGTCGCGGACGGAGCCGCCGGGCTGGACCACGGCGCGGACACCGGCGTTCAGCAGGATTTCCAGGCCGTCGGCGAACGGGAAGAACGCGTCGGAGGCCGCCACGGCGCCGCGGGCCCGCTCATCATCCTCGCCTGCCAGGGTATTGGCGCGTTCAACGGCCAGCTTGCAGGAATCCACCCGGTTGACCTGTCCCATGCCGACGCCCACGGAAGCTCCGTCGCGGGCCAGCAGGATCGCGTTGGACTTGGCGGCGCGGACTGCGGTCCAGGCGAAGGCGAGGTCGGCCAGCGTCTTTTCATCCGCGGCTTCGCCCGCGGCCAGGGTCCAGTTGGCCGGGTCGTCGCCTTCAGCCTCAACCGTGTCCGGCTGCTGCATCAGCACGCCGCCGGAGACCTGGCGGAACTCCACCGGGTTGCGCCCGTAACCGTCGGGCAGGGTGAGCAGGCGGATGTTCTTCTTGCGGGAGAGGATCTCCACGGCTTCGGGCTCGAAGTCCGGGGCGATGACCACCTCGGTGAAGATGTCCTTCACCGTCTCTGCCATACCGGCGGTTACGGTGCGGTTGGCGGCGATGACTCCCCCGTAGGCGGAGACCGGGTCGCAGGCGTGCGCCTTCAGGTGCGCGTTCGCAATCGGGTCAGCGGCACCCGGGGAAGCGACGGCCACACCGCAGGGATTGGCGTGCTTGACGACGGCGACGGCCGGCTGGTCAAAGTCGAAGGCGGCGCGCAGGGCGGCATCGGCGTCGACGTAATTGTTGTAGGACATCGCCTTGCCGTGCAGCTGGTCAGCCTGGGCGACACCGGGCATCGAATCCTTGTCCGCGTAGAGCGCGGCGGCCTGGTGCGGGTTCTCGCCGTAACGCAGGACTTCCGAGCGTTCCAGGGCCATTCCGGTGTAGGCCGGCCAGGAGGCGCCGGCGTCGGTGCCGTCACCGAACTGCTGTGCCGTCCAGGTTGCCACTGCCGTGTCATAGGCGGCGGTGTGGGCGAACGCTTCGGCGGCCAGCCGGCGTCGTTCATTCAGGTCAAAGCCGCCTTCAGCGGCGGCCGTGGTCACCGCGGCGTACTTGGCCGGGTCAACGACGACGGCGACCGACGGGTGGTTCTTCGCTGCAGCGCGGACCATCGAGGGGCCACCGATATCGATCTGCTCGACGACGTCGTCCTGGGCTGCACCGGACTTCACGGTCTCCACGAACGGGTAGAGGTTGACCACCACGAGGTCGAAGGCTTCGATGCCGAGTTCCTCGAGCTGGTCCTTATGGTCCTGCCGGCGGCGGTCGGCAAGGATGCCGGCGTGCACGCGCGGGTGCAGCGTCTTGACGCGGCCGTCGAGGCATTCGGCGAAGCCGGTGACTTCGGCGACCTCGGTAACGGGTACTCCCGCGGCAGCAATCTGCTTGGCGGTGGAGCCGGTGGAGACGATGCTGACGCCGGCAGCGGAGAGGCCCTGGGCCAGTTCCGTCAGTCCGGTCTTGTCATAAACCGAGATCAAGGCCCGGCGGATGGGGACACGGTCGAGGGGGGTGTGTTTCACGGAAGGCACTCCAGGTGACGTGGGTTCGGCAGATCGAGCTGCGACCGCGCCGCGGATCGCGGCCGGGCGGGCCCGGAACCAGTTTATGCTCCGCTCTGTCCGGTCCCCAGACCACAGGTAACAGAGCGGCAGCCTGCGGACTCATTCCCCTTGGAGTACGGGGGCGCGGGCGACGGTCAGGCGGCGGGTGCTGGCGGGCGGGCGGCAG
>NZ_DALZXY010000006.1:0-70151 GCF_031988865.1 Arthrobacter sp. | reverse complement strand
GCCCTGAGCCCTGAGCCCTGAGCCCTGAGCCCTGAGCCCTGAGTCCTGAGCCCTGAGCCCTAAGTCCTGAGCCCTGCAGCGCCACTCCCTCCCTGCCGCCCCTTCCGCCCCTTCCGCCCCTTCCACCCTGCTGTGCCATTCCAACCCTGACGCCTTTCCACCCTGCGGTGCTGCCGCCCTTTCCAGCCCGCCGCCCTTCCCCTGGCAACGATGTGCAGAGGTAAGTATCGATGGCCAACCGCCTAGCTTCGCACCCTCGTCCCCATGGCTGGGGAACCGCATTAGTGTCGAACTGAATGAAGGGAGATTCCGAGGAACTGGCTAAAATCTCGAGGCCTGTCTGGAATTGAAGCAATCGGACCGTACGTCTGGGAAGCCTGTAATGCTCGCGTTGACTGCGAAGGCGCCCGTCCTTGGTCCATTGAACCCTGGGTCGGGCACAGTCGCTGGCGCCGTAGTCCGTGGCGCGTGGAAGCCCCAACGACTCCGGGGGGGAGGAGGGAAGAACGCACGCCGATGATTCGATGGTCCCTCCCGGTAACCCGGGCGTAGCTGCCGAAGGGAAAAGCAAAGGACGGCGGGAAGCCTCCTGGCACCTTGGCCTGAGCATTGGATTCGGGGCTTCAGCGATCTCGGGCGTGATGTTCCGTTTCACGTGAAACAGAGCTTGGGCTCGAGGCCACCCTTGAAGCCCACCGCCGCAGCGGCACAAGAAGAATCCAGCGGCACAAGAAGAATATGGGACACTGCGCATCACCTTCATGCCCCACCTCAAATTTGTTTGAGGCGCATCGATGCTTCCCGGAGACGCGATCAGCACAGCCCGTGGGGCTCTGACATGCCGCAACTGCGATGAGCGCGGCACTAAACTCCGGGATCATGTTGGACTGTCCGGGGCTGAGTGGCGACAATAAGGCAATCTGGTGAGCTTCTACGGCAGGGACTCGGTTAGTTCGTCGGATTACTCCACGCGCTGCCAAGCAACCGTTTCTGAGCGTCCGGAAAGGGACGAATGGGATGAGCGGGCCTGCTTGGGGCAGGCAGGCGCTGCCTGGCCCGCGGTTGGCTGGGCGCCGGGTTTGGCTTGAGCTGCAGCTTCAGTGGTTGCTGCCAGTCAGGGCACCCCAGCACTTTTGAGAATCGCTGCCACCAGGTCCGCTTTATAGGAAGTGTATTCGCCCCAGTCTCCGGTACTGGCTGCGGCGTCGAGCTTGACGCTCAGATAGAGTTCCCTTGCTCGGATATCGTTCCGCAAGATATCGCGGAACGCTATGCGTCGTCGCCATTGTCGTCCCTGGATCTCGACGAGGTGGACGACGATCTCCCTGTTACTCCTGTTGGGCAGACTGAACCAGGCATGTCCTTCCCTGTGACCCTCGCAGTCGAATCCGTCCGAACTAAGGAGCGCCATGGCGGTTGACCACTCGTGTAAACGCACGCCGGCCAGGACATCAACAACGTCCTTGGCGGGAAGGTCTGGAACGGCGGTTGAACCGATGTGCTCGACCGCCGCATTCGGTAACAAGCGAGCCAGTCGTCGGCGAACGACGTCAAATCTTGCTGCCCACCCCTGGGGGTCAGCGGGGACGAGTTCGATGCTGTCGAATTCCATAATCCTTACCTGGGACCGCTTGGAAAGATGCCGATGTCCTAAGGCGCAGGATCCCGGCGTCGGCGGCCCTAACGAAGATAATTTCCAAAGTTTCCCTGACACTAATACATGCGACAAAACAAAGGGCGGGCCCCCACTGGTGGAGGCCCGCCCGGTTTTGCTTTTCTCGGTGCAGAAACTACTTGATGTTCTCCGAGAAGCTCGAATCAATGTAGCTGCCCTGCTCAATCGGTGCCGAGTACTCGATTGCACCCGAAGCCATCCAGACTTCTTCCATCTTGGCGAGCTGCTCAGGCAACGGAGCCAGATTCGGCAGCCAGGTGTAGAGCGGGACAGCCTTGACCTCTTCAGCCGTCTGCCCGGTGGCATCGCCGATGATCTTCAGGTTTTCGTCCGAGTAGCGGTCCTCGCCCTGGAGGTCCTTGGCCGCGCGGGCGACGGCGTTGAAGAACTTCTGCGCGTTGTCCGAGCCTGCGAAGTGTCCGCCGAAGATCATTCCGGTACCGGAGGTTCCGGCCGGCGGGACACTGAGCTGGACAGCGGTCTCGTCACCGATGGCCAGAGTGGAGAACGGTGCGGAAATCAGGCCTGCGTCGAGGCTGCCATTGGCGATAGCCGTAGGCATGTCCGGATTGCCGAGGTTGACTACCTCGACGTCGTTGATGCCAAGGCCGGCTTCCTCCAGCGCCAGCGCCAGCAGGAACGCGCCGGTTCCGCCGGAACCGCCGGCAGCGCCGACCTTGCGGTCACGCAGGTCTTCGATGCCATTGATCTGTCCGTCGTCGGCCAGTGCTTTGGAGACAACCAGGCTGGTGGGGCTCTGCTCGGTGTTTCCGTCAGCAACGCCCATCGAGCCTACGACCTTGATGTCGAGGCCGGTTTCAATGGCGCTGAACATGCCCGCGGAAAAGCCGGCAGCGACAACGTCGAGTTTTCCACTGGAAGCCAGCGGAACGGCATCCTGGCCGGACTTAACGGTCTCCAGCTTTACTTCCAGGCCTTCGTCTTCGAAGTAGCCCTTGGCATCAGCAACATAGATGGGAGCAAAAATGGGCAGCTGTACGATTCCGACGCTCACACTCGTCGTTTCGGGTCCTTCAGCTTCCGCACCGGATTCGGCGCTGCATCCGGTCGTAACGAGGGCTGCCAGCACCATTGCGGCAGACACTTTCAGTTTCAGTTTCACTTCTTATCCTTCTTCTTTGATCCATTGGAGTATTTCCAGGGAAGTACTGCGCGTTCCAGGAGAAGCACCAGTGCGGTCACCAGTGCGCCCACGAGGGAAACAACAATCAGCCCGACGTACATCTTGGCGGGCTGGAAAAGCTGCCAGGAGTTCCAGATGAGGTAGCCGAGGCCGTCATTCGAGGCCACGAACTCAACAGCGGTAATAACGATGACGGACATTCCAGCCGCTACCCGGAGTCCGGTAATGATCGCGGGGGTCGCTCCGGGCAGCAGCACGTAACGGAACAACTTGAACCCGGTGGCTTTGTAGGCGCGGGCCGCTTCCAGCACCCGGGCATCAATCTGGACGATGCCGGCAAGCGTGTTGATCTGGATGACGAAGAACACCGAGATGGCCACGCTGAGCACCTTCGGTGTTTCCGTGAGGCCGAAGATCAGCAGCAGCAGCGGAAGGATCGCGATCTTGGGCAGGGCATAAAGGGCCGTGAACGTCGGGCCGAGCGCAGCGCGCAGCGGCCTCCACACTCCCATCAAAAGGCCGACGGCGATGCCTGCCACAGCGCCACAGGCGAATCCAACGCTGAGCCGCGCCACAGTGGCTCCGGTGTGCTTCCAGAGTTCGTTGCTTTCCATCATGCTCCACGCCTGCACAGCAATCTGTGTGGGCGGTGTGAACAGGCGAGCATCGATGGCGCCGCCGCGGGCCAGCAGTTCCCAGATGGCAAGAAGCAGGACCGGAGTCAGGACGGAGAGGGCAAGGTCCCGGAAGCGGAGCCGGCGCTCCCGCGAAAACTCACGCGCAATCGCACCTTGGAGCTCGGCGTCGGCCGATGCCTGGGTATGGTCTTGGGTCGTTGTCGTCATTTTAGGAGTACCTCAGGGATGCTTGGACTTCGTCGCGCAATGAATCCCAGATATCTTGCTTCATTGACGCGAACTCGGGGCTTGCTTCGATCTGCATGCTGCGCGGGCGGCCGAACGGAACGTCGATAATTTCCTTGACCCTGCCCGGACGGGCGGACATCATGACGATCTGGTCGCCCAGCAGCAGCGCTTCCTCAATAGAGTGGGTGACCAGGACAACCGTCTTTCGCTCCAGCTCCCAGAGCTTCACCAGCTGTTCCTGCATCAGCATCCGTGTCTGGGCATCAAGTGCACCGAGCGGCTCATCCATCAGCAGCGCGGGGGAGCCGGTGGCGAACGCGCGGGCGATGGCGATGCGCTGGCGCATACCACCGGACAATTGATGCGGATAAGAGTCCTCGAAACCGGTCAGTCCGGCCTCGGCGATCCAGTGCCTGGCATGTTCCTCGCGTTCGCGCCGGCCCACACCGGCCATCTGCTCGCCAAAGGCGACGTTCTGCAGCACGTTGAACCAGGGAAACACGCCGTGTTCCTGGAACACGAAGGCGGAGGTTGGGACCTTATCCGCGTGCAGGCTCGTGGAGATGTGGCCGGACGTCGCCGTCTCCAGATCGCCAAGGATGCGGAGCAGCGTCGACTTTCCGCAGCCGGACGGCCCGACGATGCAGGTGAAGGAGCCCTCCTTCAGCTTCAGGTTGATGTCGTCGAGGGCGTGGACGCCGGTGGCGCCGGGGAAGACCTTGTGGACGGAGTTAACCTCGAAGGCATATTCCGTCGAAGTTGCTGGGGTCATATTGTTTCCTGAATCTCGGTGGACTGCTGTGGGGTGTGGCGGGGAGGGAACGGGGAACTGAAGATCCCTCCAATGAACTGCTGGTCCCAATCTGCGGCCTGCAGGGTCTCCGGAGCGCCGGGGCCAACCAGGTCCGGCGCCCAGAGCTCGGCGTCGTCCTGCGGCTCGTAGCCAATCGCTGTTCCGCCGGCTGCTGAAAGATAGCTCCGGGTGTTGGCGGAAACGCCCCAAACGATGCGGTAACCATTTGAGGGCTTGTCCAGGGCCTGCAGGAACAAGGCTCCGGCATCCGCGGGGGAGAGCCAGGTGCTGAGCATCCGGGCATCCCGTGGGGTCTCGAAGCGGGAAGCGATGCGCAGACAGGTGATGTCCATACCGTGGCGGTCATGGTAGTAACTGCCGAGAGCTTCAAGGGCTGCCTTGGAAACCCCGTAGAAGGTGTTCGGACGCACGGGTGTCTCATCCGGGACCCGCGCGCCGTCGGCCGGTATCGGCGTGAAACCGGCCGCATGGATCGAACTTGCCAGCACTGCCTTGGTGATCCCCAGCCGCTGGGCGCAGTCAAGTACTGCCTGTGTGCCGTCGATGTTGACCTTCAGGATGCGGTCCCAGTCGTCTTCCAGGGGAATTCCAGCCAGGTGGATCACCGCATCGCAGCCTGACAGCGCCGCGCTGAGGGCGGGCCGGTCAGTGATGTCGCAGACCGCCCACTCCACGTCGAAATCGCGTTCGGGACGGACCCGGTCAATACAGCGCAGCTCCATCCCCGAGGCCAGCAGTGCAGGGATGATGTCGGAGGCGAGGCTGCCGGCGGCACCGGTCAGCGCCACCCGCTGGGGGAGCTGGACCCATGGACCGCTCATACCAGGGCCCCCTGGCCTACGAGCGCCTGCTGGAGCACGGCAATGTCCACGGAGTCCTGCTTGGCGTAGAGCGCGGCGGCGAGCCCGGCTGCCTGTCCGGTGGCGAAGGCGGTGCCCATCACCCGAAGGGATGCAAAGGCACGGTTATCGGAGCTGACCAGACGCCCCGCGGCCCAGAGATTCTCCACGTCCGAGGATGCCAGCGCCCCATAGGGGATGTGGTACCAGCTCTGTCCGGCGATCCGGTGGTAGGAGGTGGAGCCCGCAACGGCGTGGTCTTCCATCGGCCATCCGCACCGGGCAACAGCGTCCTCCGGGCGGCGCCGGGCACCGCTTACATCCTCTGCACGCACTGTTTCCTGGCCCATGAGCCTGCGGGCCTCACGGATGCCGAGCTGCGGGCCGGTGGCTGCAAGGTAGGCCTGCTCCCAGCCGGGCAGGCAGGAGACAAATGCGTTGAGATAGTCGTGGCACCGGGTACGTGCGCGGCGTTCGGCCTCGCTGAGCGCCTGGACGTCGAGGACGTCGATGTGTTCGTCGGCCAGCAGCAGCATGAGCTCGCGGGAGAGCGGCAGCCGGACGCAAGTGCTGTTGCTGCGGCCCAGCTCCACACCGGTCCGGAGGGCATACGCGGCCAGGGCCCGGTCCATGGCTTCGGGAGAGGTCTCCGCATCCTCCGTGACCCCGCCGACCCTCATCACCAGGGTGCTTGCCTGGCGCTGATCGGGCGGAGAGAGGTGATGCGCGGCGTCGGCGGCAGCCAAAAGGGCGCCGTCACCGCTGCAGTCCACGAAGGTCTTGCCCACGATCTCCAGGTCGCCGCCGCGGTGGGAAAGCATTACGCTCTCGATGCCGCCGGGGCCCCGTTTCGCTGCGTGAAGCGTGCTGTGGAAAAGGACGTCGACGCCGGCGTTGGCGGTCAGCTTGTCCAGGATGAGTTTGGTGGCTTCGAGATCCAGCAGAATGACCGTATTTCCCGAATTGCTGTAGGTTTCGCGCCGGTAAAGGTCGTAGCCGCGAAGCTCTTCCAGAAACTCTTCGCCGAAACCGTAAACGACCTGTTCGCCCTGCTGGTCGAAAAAGCCGCAGTAGGAGAGCACCGAGCTGTTCGTAGCTGCGCCGCCGAGGAAGCCGTACTTCTCGACGAGGCAAACCGTGGCACCGTCGCGGGCTGCGCTCACCGCCGCGGCCACACCGGCCGCTCCGCCCCCTATAACAACAACGTCATAGGCTGTTCGGCCCGAGGTATGGGGCATGAAATATGTCCTTAAAACGTGGAAAAAAGCTTGAAAAAACTTGGAATTGAAGACATCGCCACAAATGGCGCCGTCAGAATCCAATTGTGGATGTGACTGGTGTCATACTTCAAATGCCTATTAGGCTGTCCAGCCATAACCGTGAAGCATGGGGTAACAAATGGAATTAAGGCAGATTGAGTACTTCGTCCGGGCTGCGTCAACCGGGTCGGTAAGCGCTGCCGCAGCGGAGCTTCACATGACGCAGCCAGCCCTTAGCCGGCAGATCGCGGACCTCGAGCGGGAGGTCGGCAGCCAGCTTTTCGTCCGGACGGCGAAGGGTGTGACGCTCACGGAGGCCGGTGACGCCCTGTACGGTCACGCACACCAGCTGATTGGCCAGGTAGAGAAGATTCCCGAGATTGTTCGGGTGGCTGCCTCGGGCAACAGGGTCCTGCGGATCGGGGCACCGCCGGGGCTGCCGCATGCGTGGTTCCGAAGCGTCACGTCCCGCGTGCGGGCAGCAGATCCGAGGATTCAGCTTTCCCTCTTCGAGGCGAGCAGCGATGAACAGCGCCGGCTCCTGCGGACCGGAGCACTGGACGTCGGCCTGCTGCACGCGCTGCCCCGGGAGGGCCACGCCATGCACATCCTGACGCAGCCGCTGGGAGCGGCCGTCCCGCCGGACTCCCCGCTGGCCCGGCGCACCAGCCTCGCCCTAGCAGACCTGGACACCCTGATGGTGATGGCGCACGCTGTGGGCGAGATCAAGGCACAGGAAGTCCGGCTTCGTGCCGCTGCTGATGCCGCCGGAATCCGGGCACAGTGGGTTTTCCGGCGATTCAGCCATCACTCCATGCTGATCGCCGAACTTGCGGCGGCTGATGCGGCCTTGACCACACAGGCTTCCGCAGCGATCAACTTTCCGGACTGGCCCTGGATACCCCTGGACGCACTGGATGAGGCGGGGGTGGAGATGCTGGTGCGCACCTGGGTGACCTGGCCTGCCACGCTCCCAACCGGGCAGGTGGAGGTCCTGGTGCAGGCAATGATCGACGAGTTAGGGGTGGAAAACGGTTCGGGACGGCCAGTTACTATCCCGGGCCAGGTTAAAGCCCGGAGACCCGCCGCTGCTCCTCTGCGGGGTTAAACCGGCTGACATCGTCCAGGACCAGGGTGCCAGTCGGCTGGTCTTCCTCCTCCAGGAGGTACAGGCGCTGGATCGCGATGACGATCGAATCGGCAACTGTCTGCCGGAACACCGGATCAGCCAGCCGATGCGCGTCGTGGAAGTTGCTCAGGTATCCCAGGTCGATTCCCACCGACGGGATCCCTGGCAGCTTCAGAGTGTCCCACGTCCGGGCGTGCACGCCGAGGCTGTTCATATCCGTCCGGGCCGCAAGCTCCTTGACCAACAGGATGGCCGCCCGCTGACCGATGGGGGAACGGGGTTCACCTGAGGAGGGCAGTCCCCAGTAGAAGGCGGCAATGCCGGATGCCGCCGGCTGGTCCAGCCAGTCGCAGTGGATGTCGACGTTCAGGCTCGGGAGTTTGTCCGCCGGGTTCTGGCTGCTGGCTTCGGCATCATAGGCCACAACCTCGGCACCGAACTCGTTGAGGATCCGTTCCACACGGGCGCAGACATCGGAGGCAACCATCAGTTCGGTGAGGGGCTGGCCCGTCAGGCGGTCCGTGACGTGGGCGGAGGGAATCTCGGAGCGTCCGATGTTCAGTGTGATGGTGCGTCCACGCAGGGCTGCCGTGGAACGGTCCAGACGCTCATAGTCGCGCAGCGCGAAGGCCTGGCTGGGGGATATGGCCCGGTTTACCCGGGACATCGCCGTCATCGTGTGCTCATCGCACACCCCGGACCCGGGGATGCCCAGGTTCTGCTGCAGCTCAGCGACGGCGTAGCGGGTGCGGACCCCGAATTCGCCGTCGATATGGCCGTAGTAGAAACCGAGGTGGGACAGGTGCCGCTGCAGCTCGGCGACGTCGTCGCCACGCACGGCGGGCTGGTCCTCGGTGTAGGCCAGGGTGCGGTCGCCAAAGCGGAACTGGGCTTCGGCGAGGGCGCGCTGGGTGTCCGGGCCAGCCACGCCGTCGACAATCAGTCCGCGGCTCTGCTGGAACGCGCGCACCGCCGCGTCGACGTGGTCGTCGAAGACGGTCGGATCGTTGACGGCGTCGGGAGCGAGGTAGGACATGGAAACGCCGGCGCGCAGCAGTGCTTCGCGAAGCGGCACTACGCGCCGGCTGGAGTCCAGTCTCCGCAGGCTGTTGTCGTACGTGGGCATAAAACCTACTTCAGGAAGGCAGCGAATTCCTGCTCAAGGACCTGCTTCGGCTTGGCGCCGATCGACGTGGCAGCAACCTCACCGCCCTTGAAGACGTAGACGGCTGGAATGGACGTGATGCCGTACTTGGCGGCGATCGCCGGGTTGTCGTCGACGTTGACCTTCACAACGTCGACCTTCTCCGCGTGCTCGGCGGCGATCTGGTCGAGGATCGGTGAGAGCATCCGGCACGGCCCGCACCATTCAGCCCAGAAGTCCACGATGACCGGCTTGTCTGCCTCCAGCACGTCGGCGCTGAAGCTGGAATCCGTTACGTCTTTGGCATTGCTCATGGTTCTTGCTCCTTGTGGGTCTCTAGACAGCGGCGTTTTCGGAAACAGTTTCCGACGCCGGGGTGGGAACGGTGGCAGCCGTGGCGGCCGAACCGAGGTCTGCCAGGTAATGCTCGACGTCGAGCGCTGCCACACAGCCCGAACCCGCCGCGGTGATGGCCTGGCGGTAGGTCGGATCGATGACGTCGCCGGCGGCAAAGACGCCGGGGAGGGAGGTTTTGGATGTGCGTCCCTGGACCGCGATGGTGCCGGCTTCGGTCAGTTCCAGCTGGCTGCGGACCAGGTCCACGCGGGGATCGTTGCCGATCGCCACGAAGATTCCGGTCACGGCGAGCTCCGACTCGGAACCGTCGACGGTGTTGCGCAGCCGGATGCCGGTGACCTTGTCCTCACCATGGATGCCCACGACCTCAGAGTCCCAGGCAAAGCGGATCTTCTCGTTGGCCAGGGCGCGGTCCTGCATGATCTTGGAGGCACGCAGGGTGTCGCGGCGGTGCACCAGGGTCACGGTGGCAGCAAACTTAGTCAGGAACAGTGCTTCTTCCAGCGCTGAGTCACCGCCGCCGATCACGGCGATGTCCTGGCCCTTGAAGAAGAAGCCGTCGCAGGTAGCGCACCAGCTGACACCGCGGCCGGAAAGCCGTTTCTCATCCTCGAGGCCCAGCTCGCGGTAGGCGGAGCCGGTGGAGATGATCACCGAGCGGGCCAGGAAGGTCTCCCCGGTTCCGATGGTGACCTTCTTGATCTCACCGGTGAGATCAACGTCCGTGACGTCCTCAAACAGGATCTCGGTGCCGAAGCGGGCGGCCTGCTTCTCGAGGTTGGCCATAAGGTCCGGGCCCATGATGCCTTCGGGGAAGCCCGGGAAGTTCTCCACGTCAGTGGTGTTCATCAGTTCACCGCCGGCAGTGACGGAACTGGCGATCAGCAGCGGCTTCAGGTTCGCCCTGGCGGTGTAGACGGCGGCCGTGTACCCGGAGGGGCCGGATCCGACGATGATGACATCACGGATTTCGGAGGCTGTACCTGCGGCGTCGGGGCGGATTTCGGTGCTCACGTGCTGTGGACCTCTTTCTTTGGAGAACGGGCGTGATCCGGTTTATGGAACGCTCGGGGACCTCTAACCACACGGCACAACACTGACAATGAACAGCTTATTCCGAATGGCTCCTGCGTCACATGATGAGCCGCCGGGCCGGTTCCCGGCGGCTCAAATGGCTGGAATCAGGACACTTTGATCTCTGCGATGCGCAGGCCCCACGGGTACTCCGCCTGGACCCCGCTCAGGCGGGGAAGCTGGGTGAAGTTGATGATGACGTAGCTGGCGGAGGCCGGCTCCCCGTCCACCTTGGGCACGGTGATGCTGGTGGTCGGACCGGTGAAGCCGCTCTGCGCCACGGTGGAGGCGCCCTCCAGTGACGGCTGGTCATTGAGCATGACCGAGAAATTGCCGCCGCTGCCGTTCAACTGCGTGATGTCCACCTTGTTGATCGCGGATTCGTCTTCCAGCTCAACAACGAGGGCCAGGCTGGGAGCCAGGCCGCCGAAGGTGTCGGAAGCGTAAACGTAGCTGGACCAGTAGCTGGCCGGGTTGCCGTCAACGATCTGCGGGAGGGCGGCGTCGTTGACCGCGTCCAGCTCCGGGTTCCCCGGGACCAGCCGGGTGACGCCGGCAATGGCCGGAGCCGGCAGCGCCGCCCCGGTTTCTTCCGTGGCCCCTTCTTCCGGTGCGGGAGCCTCTGCCGTGGGGGAGGACGAGACTTCGTCGGAGGCGAGCATGTCCCCGACCTTGTCCAGCTGCGTGAAGGCCAGCACCACGGCAACGATCAGGACCAGGCTGAGGAAGCCTCCGACCAGCAAGCGGCCGTACTTGCGGTTCCCGGATTCCTCCGGCTCGTCGGTTTCCTGGTTGTAACCGTCACTGTCGTAGTCTTCATGGTCGCCGGCCTCATAGCCAGCGCCCAGGGCAGTGCGGGGGAAGCTGGAGGCTCGGCGTTCGCCCTCACCTACGGGGGCGTAGCCCTCAGCGGGGAAGTCATCCTCGGCTTCCCAGCGGCTCACCTTGGGACTGCCGGTGGAAGCGGTATTGGCCGGCGCCGTGGAATAGGCGGCGGTACGCGGGCTCTGGCTGGGCGGCGGGGGTACGACGCCGGCGCCGGTGGCTGCCTCCGCGGGGGCCTCCTGGGAACCGCCGTATTCGAGGTCGCGTTCAGCGCTGGCAGCTGCGGCAGCGCCCGCGGCACCAGCTGCGGCACCACCGGCAGCGGCCCCACGGCCGAAGCGCGGAAGGTGGGGCTTGGAGAGGCCGGAGAGCAGCGGCCGGCGGTCGCGGTCCGGTTGTTCCTCCACATAGCGGTCTTCTTGGACCGTCTCAGGTTCGCGGGAACGGGGCTCGCCAAAGATCTCCGAGCCGAGCGTATCGGTGAAGAAGGGCTCAACATAGGGGGCGTCGCGCTCAATGACCAAGTCCAGGAGGTCGGCCGCGTTGCCGTTGGAGGTGATCAGGTAGGTGTACCCGTCGCTGACGCCGAGGTCCAGGATCTGCACGGTGGAATGCCGTTCACCGATCGCGATTTCCCGCGCGCTGGCGCTGACCTGGGTGGCGTTTTGCGGTGCGGCAACGAGGATGCTTACGGCACGGTTCAGCACCTGGTCCACGCCATCGAGGACGAGGTCGTTCTCTGCCGAGGCGAGTACTTGGGCGGTGACCTTGTATCGGCCGCCCAGCACTGAACCAACGTTTACCGGTTGTGGCACGTGTTCCTCCCGTGGAAACGGCTGTAACTGCTGCGAGATGTTGCCACCGGCGCTGGTGACGCCGCCGGTGGGGTTAAACACAGTACGTGCATGTCACTAAGGACTTTCCATACTGCCCACTTTGTACCCATGCTACCCGCGGCAGGGGTCAAAACCTGAGTTGACTGTCTCAGCCCTTTCGCTGCAGCCGTGCGAGCACCGGCTCCAGGAACTCGTCCAGTTCACGGACCTTGAGCCCGCGCAGCAGGGCCACATAGACCCCGGCCATCAACGCACCGCAGACTACGAGGACGACGATGGCGCTGGAAAGGGAGCGCCAGGCGAACCCATCGGCGGTATATCCGCCAAGCAGGGCCAGCGCCGCCGCGCCCACGGCCGAAGCGCCCAGGGCAGCGATGGTCAGGCGGACATGGACGTTGAAGACCTGCGGGGCGCCGTAGTGCCCGAGCCTGCGGTTCAGGAAGATGTGGCTGAGGACGACGGCGGCTATGTTGCCTATCGAATAGGCCACCGCCAGGCCGAAAACGATCCGGTCGGCCGGCAGTGTGGCCGCGGCCAGGGCCAGGCCCACGCCCAGAATGGACAGGATCACCTGCATGGTCAGCGGGGTTTTGGCGTCCTCGTTGGCGTAGAAGGCGCGGTTCATGAGGAAGGTGGCGCTGAGGAACGGCGCGCTGGCCGCGAGCAGGACCAGGACCTGTGCCTGAATAACTGCCGAGGAGTTCGACCCGCCGCTGAACCACATGCTGATCGGTCCGGCCAGCACCACCAGGACGGCTGCGCAGAACACGGTTGCCACACCGATGGTCCGCAGTCCGCGGGAGACAGTCTCCCGGACGCCGTCCAGGTTCTTCTCCACATAGGCGTGGGACATGCGGTTAAAGAGGACGGTGGCGAGGGAGAGCGTGATGACCGAGTGCGGAATGATGTAGAGCATGGCCGCGGTTTCCAGGTTCAGGTGACCGGCTATCTCCTGGGGCGGGGTCATGGCCTGATACTCCGGCCGCGCAGCGGAGGCGATGGTCGCAACCTTGGTGTAGACAAGGTAGGCGCCGTTGCCGACCAGCATGGTGAGGATGGTCCACTTGGCTACCTTGCCGGTCTGCCCCAGCCCCACGCCGCGCAGCCCGAAGGATGGCCGCAATCCCAGTTTCAACTTCTTCAAGGGGAAGAGCAGGACGACGGCCTGCAGGACAATTCCGAGGGTGGTGCTGCCGGCCAGGATCAGGGTGGCGGTTGACGTCCAGGTTTCCGGAGAGAACTGCTCGGTCTCCTGCCGGCCGACGAAGGTAATAAAGACGATGAGACCGGCGATCGCCACCACATTGTTGACCACCGGCGCCCACATATAGGCGCCAAAGCGTCCGTTGGCGTTGAGGATCTGGCCGATCACGGCATAGGCGCCGTAGAAGAAGATCTGTGGGAAGAGCCAGTAGGCAAAAACAGTGGCCAGCGGCAGCTGGTCCGGGTTCAGGGCTGTCACCAGCGGAAGGATCAGCGGCGCCGCAAGGGTAGCCAGGAAGGCGATGACAGCCAGGAATACCAGGCTCAGGGTCAGGATTCGGGAAACGTAATCCGCGCCCCGGTCCTCCCGTTTGCTCGCCTTGATGATCTGGGGCACCAGAACGGCGTTGAAGACGCCGCCCGCAACCAGCAGATAGATGAAGTTGGGCAGCACGTTCGCGGAGCTGAAGATGTCCGTTACCAGCCCGGTGTTACCGATGGCCACGGCCAGCAGGGCGGTGCGGATCAAGCCAAGTACGCGGGAAACCATGGTTCCCGCGGCCATAACGGCGCTGGAGCGGGCAGTACTGGGAGCGGTTTTCTGTGCGGCCATTATGTCCTTATGCTCTCACCTTCGGGCGCGTTTTCCTCAAAGCGGGCAGGCGGGGGCATCCGGGCAGCCCCGGGCCCACGGGTCAAAGATGCTTGGGCAGAATCTCGCGGGCGAGGTCCGCTATGCGCCGTTCGTTTGGGAAGGAGAGCCTCCGGCCCAGGACCGAAAGCGGCACCCAGGCAACGTCAACGGCCTCATGGTCCGGATCATTCTCGATTGTGAGTTCCCCGCCCACGGCGACAAGCAGGTAATGGTGCACGGTTTTGTGGACCCGGTGGCCGCTGACCGTGAACCAGTAGTCAATACTGCCCAGCGGCGTGAGGATTCGGCCGTTGATGCCGGTCTCCTCGGCGATCTCCCGGATCGCGGCCTGCTCATTGTCTTCATCGTTTTCCGGATGGCCCTTGGGCAGGCACCACTCGAGCCGTCCGCCGCGGTTGAGGCGGGCGATGATGGCCACGGGCAGCTGGGGATCAGAGGTATCCACCACAATGCCCCCAGCCGATACCTCTTCTACGGTGGGAAGGGCCGGATGTGCCGGGTGCGCGCCGGAACTGCCCATTGACACAGTCAATGGGGTCCGCTTGGGCGCACTCGGCACGGGATGGGCCATACCCCCACTGTAACTACCTTTCTCCGGCGATGATGACTGTTCGGAGCCCACGCCTGCCGGGCCGCGGTAACCCCGGCGTGTCCGGGTCACAGGAGGGCTGCGTTGTCCACCGATGCCGGTTTATCTGGCAGGCTTAAAGCACTATGGCGCACCTTTTTGACAGCTCGTTTCCCAGTACCCCGCTTCCTGGCGTCATCCCGCAGCTGGGTGAGAAGTTCCAGGCAGCCGGGTTCGAACTCTCCCTGGTCGGCGGACCGGTGCGCGACCTCTTCCTGGGCCGGGTTTCCCCGGACCTCGACTTCACCACGAACGCCCGGCCGGACGACATCATTTCCGTGGTCCGCGGCTGGTGCGACACGTACTGGGAGATAGGCCGGGAATTCGGCACGATCGGGATGCGCAAGGACGGCTTCCAGATCGAAATCACCACGTACCGCGCCGAAGCCTACGATCCCGACTCCCGCAAGCCAGTGGTCGCGTTTGGCGACAAGCTGGAGGACGACCTGTTCCGCCGGGACTTCACCATGAACGCCATGGCCCTGCGGCTTCCGCAGCTGGAACTGGTGGACCCCTTCGGCGGAGCCCGCGACCTGCACGCCGGAGTGGTGCGGACACCCGGTGCGCCGTCGTCCTCCTTCTCCGATGATCCACTGCGAATGATGCGGGCGGCCCGGTTCGCCTCCCAGCTTGATGTGCGGGTGGCGCCGGAGGTCTTCGACGCGATGAAGGACATGGCAGCGCGGATCGAGATCATTTCCGCCGAACGCGTCCGCGACGAACTGGTGAAGCTGATCAACGGCAAATCACCGGCAGACGGCATGGACCTGCTCGTGGAAAGCGGGCTGGCCGGCTATGTGCTGCCGGAAGTCGCGGCCCTGAAACTGGAGATTGACGAGCACCACCGGCACAAGGACGTCTACCAGCACTCGCTGACCGTGCTGCGGCAGGCCTGCAGCCAGGAGACGGGCCCCGACGGGCCGGTGCCCGGGCCGGACTTTGTCCTGCGGTTCGCCGCACTGATGCACGACGTCGGAAAGCCGGCCACCCGCCGTTTCGAACCTGCGGGTTCGGTCAGCTTCCTGCACCACGACGTCGTTGGTGCCAAACTCACCGCAAAACGGATGAAGGCGCTGCGTTTCGACAATGACACCATCAAAGCCGTGTCCCGCCTGGTGGAACTGCACATGCGTTTCTACGGCTACGGCGACGCCGGCTGGAGCGACTCCGCCGTGCGCCGGTACGTCACGGACGCGGGCCCGCTGCTGGAACGCCTGCACCGGCTGACCCGTTCCGACGTCACCACCCGGAACCGGCGCAAGGCCGAACGCCTGGCCTTCGCGTATGACGACCTCGAAGCCCGGATCGAGAAACTCGCCGAGCAGGAGGAACTGGCCTCGATCAGGCCCGACCTGGACGGCAGCCAGATCATGGAACTGCTGGGCATCCGCCCGGGGCCCGTGGTCGGCCGCGCATACCGGTTCCTGCTGGAAGAACGAATGGAGAACGGTCCGTCGAGTCCGGACGAGGCCGAAGCCAAGCTTCGCAGTTGGTGGCAGGAACAGCCGGAGAGCCGGCAGGAAGCCGGGATCCCCCAGGGACCCGAAACGAAGGAGCAGCCATGACCGCAGAGAACCTCGGACCGGCCGTACCGGACCTGACGCCCTCCGGCACGCCGCTGCCCATGCTATGGCTGGTCCGCCACGGTGAGACGGAATGGTCCCGGGACGGGAATTACACAGGACTTACTGACATCCCCCTCACAGCAGCCGGGGAGGCGCAGGCGGAGGCAGCCCGCGGGAAGATCGGAAATGTCGCCTTTGACCGGGTCTTCACCTCACCACTCATCCGTGCCCGGCGCACTGCCGAGCTCCTGGGTTACCCGGACGCCGAGGTCCTTGAGCACGCTCATGAATGGGACTACGGGCAAAACGAAGGCCGTAAGAGCACCGAAGTGCGGGCCGAGAACCCGGGCTACATCATCTGGAATGACGGCGTGCCGGGCGGCGAAACGCTGGAAGCCGTCGCAGCCCGCGCAGACCGGATCATCTCCACCATCCAGGCCGGATGCGGAACGCCGATGGACCAGGATCCCGGGGCCGTTCCCATGGAGCGGGCAGCGCTCGTGGCCCACGGACACTTCCTGCGCATCCTCGCTGCCCGGTGGCTTGGGTTTGCTCCCGACCAGGGCCGGCACCTGGTGCTCGGGACCGCTGCCGTGTGCGTCCTGGGCTGGGATAAGCACACCCCTGCTGTCCTGAAATGGAATATCTAGGAAAAGATTCCAAAAAAGTTATGCATTTGGGCTTGGCATAAGCTGTATAAGTCGGCTATATTTTTTTCAGCAGCCAGATGTGGCAGCTAATGTGCCGCAGTACCGGCTGTGTTGCCGTACCGGCACAAAATCAGCAACACGCAGCAACCAATGCATCGGCCCCCAGGGGCCCCGGATAAACATGGAGGTGGAAATGGATACCAATCACACGGGCGTACCCGGACAGTTCGGTTTCCGTGCAGCCACTTCCCCCGGCCTGCCGGTTGGAATGCGGTTGCGGCCTTGCGGCGGCTCCACTGCCGGAGGCTCACGGTCGGTCGGTTCCGCGTAGACGCGGATACCTGCCTAGCCTGACCTCCCCGCACCGCCCCGGTTTCCGAAACGCCGGCCTCCCAGGCACGAACTAGTTGTGTCCGGGTGCTGCACGGTTTCGGTTCCTGGCCCTCAACGGCTTTCCCGGCCCGGGTGCCTGTCCGCTTGACTGCGGGCACAGATCAGCACACGGAAGCCCAGTCACCGACAAAAGCCATTGAACCGGACCGCTTTTCGTCCTTCACTTCCTTTCACTTCCCTTTAGCGCGCCTTTTGCACGCCATTCTTTGGAGTATTTCCGTGCCTTATAACAACCTGCCCTTTTTGGGATTGAATGATGACAAATATGTCCATAACGCCGCACCGGCGCCTCCAATCGGGAACGCTGCAGCGGGCACCGTGGACCGCGGGAGCTTCGTGGGCCTGGCTGCCCTTGCGGCGCTGCTGCTCCGCGGCCTGCACCGGACCTTCCGCCGGCAGTGGGGAGCCAGCGGAGAATCGCTCCGGAAGCAGGAGGAACAGCAGTTCAACCTGCTCACCCATTACGTCAACAGCCGCAGGGGGCTGTGACGGGTACGACGCCGTCCTGCCGGGGCCGCCGCAATCAGGCGGCGGCCCCGGGTAAGGAATCAAAACGGCACCCCTTGGCGTTGTATGGTCGATAGGTAGGGAACACAGGCCAGCGACGAAGGGAGTGCTGTGCCCCAGGTCAACCGGGTGGCAATGCTCTCGCTGCATACCTCCCCACTCGAACAACCTGGTTCCGGTGATGCAGGCGGAATGAACGTGTACGTGCGTTCCGTCGCCGTTGAAATGGCGAAGATGGGCATGCAGGTCGACATCTTCACCCGCGCCTCCGCCCCGGATCAGCCATCGGCGGTGGAGATTGCGCCCGGAGCCGTTGTTCGGCACGTGACCGCCGGACCACGCCGCCGCCTGCCCAAGGAGTTGCTTCCCGGCCTGGCCGAGGAGCTGGCAGAGGGCATCGGCGCTGCGGCCCGCGGACTGCAGGATGACGGACGGTACGACGTCCTGCACTCCCACTACTGGGTTTCCGGGATCGCCGGGCTGGCACTTGCCCGCCAATGGGATGCCCCCCTGGTTCACACCATGCACACAATGGCCCGGGTGAAGAACGTCCAGCTGAGGCCCGGGGAACCGGCCGAACCACAGGTGCGGATCCAGGGCGAACAGGACATCGTGGACTCCGCGGCACGTCTGATCGCCAACACCACCACCGAAGCGGCAGAGCTTGTCACTTGGTACGGGGCAGCGGAGTCCGCCATTGATGTCGTAGCTCCCGGCGTCGACCTTGAGGTGTTCTCCCCGGCCGGGCGCGGGGCAGCCAAACGGCAGCACGGCTTCGGCCAGAAGGAGTTCCACGTCGTATTCGCCGGACGCATCCAGCGAATGAAAGGACCGCAGGTGCTGGTGGAAGCCGCGGCCAAGCTGCGGGCCGCCCGTCCGGACATCCCGCTCCGGATCAGCATTCTCGGTGCCCCGAGCGGCTCTGAGGTCCTGGACCTGGACGCAGCCGTAGCCTCGCTGGGGCTGCAGGGTACGGTTCAGCTGCACCCGCCGGTCGCGGCCGGCGGGCTCGCCGGCTGGTTCCGTTCCGCCGACGTCGTTGCGGTGCCGTCCTACAGCGAATCGTTCGGCCTGGTGGCACTCGAGGCCCAGGCCTGCGGGACCCCGGTCATCGCCGCCGACGTTGGAGGCCTGCCAAAGGCAGTCAGCTCCGGCCGGACCGGAGTCCTGGTCCAGGGGCACGACCCAGCGAGCTGGGCTGCCGAACTCGAAGCGCTCTACGACCACCAGTCCTGGCGGGAGGACCTCGGCCGGTCCGCGGCCGTGCATGCCCGGGCCTTCGGCTGGCAGCGCACCGCGATGCTCACTACGCAGGGTTACCGGCGGGCTGCAGAACAGGCCTCGGCGCACGCCGTCGGGAACTAACTCTTCGCTTTCCGCGCCGCGCACCCCCGGATTGACGCATAACGGGGCTGGTGCGAGCGTTGACCCTATGGCCAACGACCTCGAAATTTCCCGCGCCGCAACCATGCAGCCCATCACCTCCATAGCCCGCGCCGCCGGTATTCCCGATGAGGCGCTCGAACTGTACGGCCGGTACAAAGCCAAAGTCGATCCCCAACGGGTGCCGGCCCCGGAGGAGAAGGGCCAGGTTGTCTTGGTTACCGCCATGAGCCCGACGCCGGCGGGGGAGGGGAAATCCACCGTCACGGTGGGACTGGGTGACGCACTGGCGCGTGCCGGCCGCCGGACCATGATCGCGCTGCGGGAACCGTCCCTGGGCCCGGTCCTGGGCATGAAGGGCGGTGCGACCGGCGGGGGCTATTCCCAGGTCATCCCGATGGAGGAAATCAACCTCCATTTCACCGGCGACTTCCATGCCATCACCAGCGCCAACAACGCTCTCGCCGCCCTGGTGGACAACCACATCTACCAGGGCAACGAACTAGGCATCGATCCCCGCCGTATCAGCTTCCGCCGCGTCCTGGACATGAATGACCGGGCACTGCGCAACGTGGTGATCGGCCTCGGCGGGCCCACCCAGGGCACACCGCGTGAAGACGGCTTCGACATCACCGTGGCCTCCGAAATCATGGCCGTTTTCTGCCTGGCCACCGGCATGCAGGACCTCACCAGCAGGCTGGCCCAGATCACGGTCGGCTACACCTATGACCGGAAGCCGGTGACCGTCGCCGACCTGGGCGTCCAGGGCGCGCTGGCACTGCTGCTTAAGGACGCGCTGAAGCCCAACCTGGTGCAGACCATCGCCGGAACGCCGGCGCTGGTCCACGGCGGACCCTTCGCGAACATCGCCCATGGCTGCAACTCGGTGATCGCCACGGCGCTGGCACGGGACCTGGCCGACGTCGTGGTGACCGAGGCCGGTTTCGGAGCAGACCTGGGGGCGGAAAAGTACATGGACATCACCTCACGGGTTGCGGATGTGGCTCCGGATGCCGTTGTAGTTGTTGCCACCATCCGCGCACTGAAGATGCATGGGGGAGTACCTCGGGACCGGCTCGATGAACCCAATCCGGCAGGCCTGGAAGCCGGAACGGCCAACCTGCGCAGGCACCTCGGCAACGTCGCCAAGTTCGGCATCACCCCCGTGGTCGCCATCAACCGGTTCACCTCCGACACTCCGGAGGAACTGGACTGGCTGCTGGAGTGGTGCTCGGAAGCCGGCGTGGAAGCAGCTGTCGCCGAAGTCTGGGCCGGCGGCGGCGGTGGCCCCGGCGGTGACGAGCTGGCCGGCAAGGTCCTGGGTGCTCTCGGGAAGCCGTCCGCCTTCGCCCCGCTCTACCCCCTGCAGATGAGCGTCGAGGAGAAGATCCGCACGGTGGTCCGGGAGATCTACGGTGCGGACGACGTCGAATTCTCCGTGCCGGCACTGCGCCGGCTTGAGGAGATCAAAGCCAACGGCTGGGAGCATTTCCCGGTCTGCATGGCGAAGACCCAGTACTCCTTCTCGGATGACGCCGCGAAGCTCGGCGCCCCGGAAGGGTTCACGGTGCACGTCCGGGACCTGGTGCCCAAAACGGGTGCCGGGTTTATTGTCGCCCTGACCGGAGCGGTGATGACCATGCCGGGCCTGCCGAAGTCACCGGCCGCCCTGCGCATGGGAGTGGCGCCTGACGGCACGCCGTCGGGCCTCTTCTAACGCCGGCAGCCAACCCGGCGAGAGAACAGAGAACGTCCTTCCCAGCGCTGGAAAGGACGTTCTCTGTTCTCTCGATGAGGGGAAGGGCGCTTAGCGCTCGACTTCACCGCGGATGAACTGCTCCACCTTTTCGCGGGCAAGGTCATCGTTGTACTGCTCCGGCGGGGACTTCATGAAGTAGCTCGACGCGGAAAGGATAGGCCCGCCGACACCGCGGTCCAGGGCGATCTTCGCGGCGCGGACGGCGTCGATGATCACGCCGGCCGAGTTGGGCGAGTCCCATACTTCCAGCTTGTACTCCAGCGAGACCGGGGCGTCGCCGAAGTTGCGGCCTTCCAGGCGGACGAAGGCCCACTTGCGGTCATCGAGCCAGGCGACGAAGTCCGACGGGCCGATGTGTACGTCGTTCGCGGAGAGTTCGGCCTCGACGTTGGAGGTCACAGCCTGCGTCTTGGAGATCTTCTTGGATTCCAGCCGCTCGCGCTCGAGCATGTTCTTGAAGTCCATGTTGCCGCCGACGTTGAGCTGGTACGTCCGGTCCAGTGTGACGCCGCGGTCTTCGAAGAGCTTGGCCATCACCCGGTGGGTGATGGTGGCACCGATCTGGCTCTTGATGTCGTCGCCGACGATCGGCACGCCCGCATCGGTGAACTTATCTGCCCATTCCTTGGTGCCGGCGATGAAGACGGGCAGCGCGTTAACGAAGGCGACGCCGGCATCGATGGCGCACTGGGCGTAGAACTTGGCTGCCTTTTCGGAACCGACCGGCAGATAGCAGACCATAACGTCAATGTTGGCGGCCTTCAGCTCAGCCACGATGTCCACCGGGTCCTCATCGGATTCGGTGATGGTTTCCCGGTAGTACTTGCCCAGGCCGTCGAGGGTGTGGCCGCGCTGGACCTTGATGCCGGTCTCGGGGACATCGCAGATCTTGATGGTGTTGTTCTCGCTCGCGCCGATGGCATCCGCCAGATCCAGTCCGACCTTCTTCGCGTCAACGTCGAAGGCGGCCGCGAACTGCACATCGTTGACGTGGTACTTGCCGAACTGGACATGCATCAGGCCCGGGACGGTTGCGCTCGGATCGGCGTCGGCGTAATAACGGACACCCTGCACCAGCGATGCAGCACAGTTTCCGACACCAACGATTGCGACCCGGATGGGGTTCTTAGCCACTGTTCTCCTTTGAAGACATTCCATATGCCGCCGCACGCGGGGCAGGCAACTGCATCAGTCTACTTTGTTAACCTGATCACATCCGGGCAGGTGCCGGCCGCCGGCGGCAGCTGCGGATTGCAGCCCGCTCAGCCGTAGCTGACGGCGGAGACTGCGACGGCGCCCAACCCCAGGACCGCGACCGTGGCATGGCCCGCCATCGAGAGGGTCCGCTGCACCGCACCAGTGGTCCGGCCCCGCAGGTACGCGCCGGAGAAGACAAGTCCCAGCTGCCAGGCCAGGGAGCCCAGGCTCACTCCGATGATGAATGCCCACGGCCCGGCGGGCGGGGATAGAACGTCCCGGAGGCCGACCGCCAGCGCAGCGAAGTAGAACAGCGTCATCGGGTTGATGGCGGTCAGGGACACGAACAGGACAAAGCGGCGCCGTTTGGACGACTCGGGGAACTTGAATGACGACGGCGGCGCCGGGCCCGCCTCGGGCGCCGGGCCGGGACCCGAACGCCAGGTCCGCCGGATGCCCACCAGGCCCAGGAGCATAAGTGCCACACCTCCGGACAGGGCCGGTAGGGCACCCCAGGAAGTAATCAGCGGTGCCGCTGCGGTGCCGGCCAGGATGGCCAGGGTGCAGTACGCCGCGTCGACCAGTGCCACGGCGAAGGCCGCCGGTGCCGCTTCCCGGAACCCTGCAGCCAGCCCCTCACGCAGCAGCAGGACCCCCACCGCTCCGAGTGGGGCGGCCACGCCGAAGCCGGCGAGGACTCCTCCGGCCAGCGCTGTGATGACATCCATTCCGTTACTGTGCCTGCCGGAGCTCGGTTCGACCGCGATTGTAGCGGTCCTGTAGCTAGAATCGCGGTGTGGACGGAATAGACAGCAGAATTCTCGGGATTCTGCAGCGCGAAGCGCGGATTACCTACAGCGAACTGGGCCGTCGGGTTGGCTTGAGCACCAACGCCGCTGCGGCTCGGGTCCGCCGGCTCGAGTCCAGCGGGGTCATCCTCGGCTACCGCGCTGTCCTCGGCTCGGATGTCCCGGAGACCGGAGCGGGGCTGCAGGCCTTCATCGATGTGCGGCTCAAGCCGGAGACGGATTCGCGGGCTTTCCTCGAGTGGGCCCGGGCCGATGCAGCCGTCCAGGACGCCGTGCATGTCACCGGTCCCTACGACTACATCCTGAGGGTTAATGTCCCGACCATGAAGGCACTGGATCTGCTCCTTCACCGGCTGAAGGTGGATTCGGGGGCGATCCAGACGCAGACCAGGCTTGCCCTGCGCTGATCAGGCGTCACTGCATACTGGTAGACATGGATCCCAAGCTCCGCCGGAGGCCGCTGCGCATCGTTGTCCCCAGCCGAAACGACAGGCTGCTGCGCCGCTTCACCGAAGTTATCGGCGGTCCGCTGGGGCGGTTCACCGCCCCGGGAATCGTCTCTCCGGGATTTTTCACGGTGGAGCGCGTGCTGATCCTGATGACCACCGGGGCGGCGCTGATCGCACTGCTGGCCAAAACCCCCTGCCGGCTCAGCGGCTGGTCCAACCAGTTCTATATGGCCTGTTACTCGGACTGGCCGGCGCTTTTCAGCGCCCGCGGCCTGGGGGAGGGGATCTACCCGTTTATCAGCCCTGGCTCCGAATTCGAGTACCCCGTCCTGCTGGGACTGCTGGCAGGCTTCGTGGCCTGGCTGGTTCCTGCCGGGATTGAGTCCCGCGGCCTGCTGTACTTCGACCTCAACGCGGTCTTCGCCACCATCGCCTGGATCGTAACGGTCGTGGCGACCATGAGGATGGCCAACCGGCGCCCGTGGGACGCGGCCATGGTGGCCCTGGCCCCGGCCGTGATCCTGTCTATCTTCATCAACTGGGATATCTGGGCGGTGATGCTCGCAGCGCTGGGAATGCTGGCGTTCGCCCGGAACAAACCGGTGGCAGCGGGCATCCTCCTGGGACTGGGCACCGCACTGAAGCTCTATCCCGTGCTGATACTCGGCGCCGTGCTGGTGCTGGCCCTGCGGACGTTGAAGTTCCGGGCCGCGCTGCTCACCTTCGCTGCCACCGCGTTGACGTGGCTGGTGGTGAACGTGCCCTTTATGCTCCGGGACTTCCCGGGATGGAAGTACTTCTACGACTTCTCCCGGGAGCGGGGTGCCGGGAACTCCAGCGTCTGGCAGGCCTGGGACATCACCTTTCCGGAGTACGCCGTCAGTGCGGAGTTCATCACGTTCTGGGCATACTTCCTGTTCGCGCTGGCCTGCGCAGGCATCGCCGTCCTCGCCCTGAGCGCCCCGCGCCGGCCCCGGCTGGCCCAGCTGGCGTTCCTGATCGTCGCCGCGTTCATCCTCACGAACAAGGTCTATTCCCCGCAGTTCGTGCTGTGGCTGGTTCCGCTGCTGGCCCTGGCCCGGCCGCGCTGGCGCGACTTCCTTCTCTGGCAGTTCTTCGAAGTGATGCACTGGTGGGCCATCTGGCTGTACCTGGCTGCGGTGACCGGCGGCGGTCCGCCGGAGAACAACCTGGATTCCGGCTGGTTCGTCCTTTCGGTTCTTGGACACATGGGTGCCACGCTGTACCTGATGGGGCGCGTGGTGGGAGACATCCTGGACCCGCGGACGGATCCGGTACGCCGCATGGATATCGACGACCCCCAGGGCGGGCCCTTCGACCATGCACCGGACCGCTGGCGGCTCGGGCTCCGCCGCCGCCCTCGGGTACCCTTGGAAGCGGACGAAGCCCCGGCGAAAGAAGCACTGTGACACCCGCTCCCTACCGTTTCCAGCAGTTGTCCCGCGAGGACTTCGATGCGCTGGCAGACCGGCATCCCGACGTCGTAATTCCGCTGGAGCAGACCCCGTACTGGGCGAATTTCGAGACCCGGCTGGGCCGGGATCCCTATGGCATCTGGGCTTACTACGACGGCGATAAATTGGTCGCCACCGCAAGTTTCCTGCGTTCCTCCCGCCGTTTCCGCCCCTCCCTGGTGGCTGTCAACGGTCCCACCTGGTTCGCGGAGCGGACACCGGAGGCCGAAGCCCGGCTGGTGCAGACCGTCCAGGACCAGTTCCGTGCGGATCCGGCTGTCGACCCGCTGTACGTCCGCATGCAGGTGGAGAACCTCGAGCCGCCGGTCACCGGTCCGTTGGAGCACGGCTGGTATGAACGCGAGATCGTCGTCGACCTCAAGCCGGACACGGAGAAGATCTTCGCCGGGTTCCGTCCGAACGCACGCAACCTCATCCGTAAGGCAGAGAAGCTCGGCGTCGAGGTGCGCACGGTGGAGCGGGAGAAGTGGACCACGGTTTTCCGCACCGAACTGTTCCCGATCATGCAGGAAACCGCCGCACGGGATGGCTTCTCAAGCTTCGACTCCGCGTTCTACGAAACGCTCCTGGATGAGCTCGGGGACTATCTGCGCCTGATGGTCGCCTACGTCGAGGGCAAGCCGGTGTCCTGGCTGATCACCACCGAATACCGCGGCTACTCCGTCTACTACTTCGCCGCCAGTTCCCGGGACGCACGGAAGACCAACGCGCCCTACCTGCTGCTGTGGGAAGCCTTCAAGGTGCTTAAGGACGCCGGGAACACGGCCTGCGGCCTGACCGGCATCGAGAGCGAAAACTATCCGTCGCTGGCGAACGTCACCACCTTCAAGCGGAACTTCTCCAAAACCGTTGTTACCGTTCCCACCACGTATGACATTCCGCTGCAGCCGGCCCGCTACCGAATCCTGTCCGCCGCGCTGCGGACCCGGCGGGAAGGGCCCGCAGCCGCCAAGGCGGCCCTGAACCGGCTGAAGCAACTGCCGGCTGCCGTAAAGTCGCGCCGTGACTGACGTGACGGTGGTGGGAGCCGGGCCTAACGGCCTCGCCGCTGCCGTAACCATGGCCCGCGCAGGGCTTTCCGTGCGGGTCGTGGAAGCGGCGACCACCGCGGGCGGAGGATCACGCACCCGGGAATTGATGCAGCCCGGGCACCTCCACGACGTGTGTTCAGCCGTGCATCCGATGGCGCTGGCCGCACCTTTCTTCCGTAGCTTCGGCCTCGCCCAGCGGATCCGGTTCGCCGTTCCGGACGCGTCCTATGCCCAGCCGCTCGACGGCGGACGCGCCGCCGTCGCCTACCGCAGCCTGGAGCGCACCGTTCAGGAACTTGGGGCCGACGGCGCGGCTTTCGGCGCCCTGTTACGCCCGCTGACGCAGCACAGCGACGCCATCACCGAGCTGCTTATGAACCCGCTGCTGAGCCTTCCCCGCGAACCCCTGGCAGCCCTCCGCTTCGGCCTGGCGGCCCTGGAACAGGGAAGCCCCGCCTGGAACCGCCGCTTCACCGGCGACGCCGCCCCCGCACTGCTCACCGGCGTTATGGCCCACCCGGTGGGCCACCTTCCTTCGCTGCCCTCGGCCGGTGGAGGGCTGCTCCTGGCCCTGCTGGCCCACACCGTGGGCTGGCCGATCCCCGAAGGTGGATCACAGGCGATCGCCGATGCCCTGGTGGAGGACCTTCGCCGGCACGGAGGAGAGCTGGAAACAGGCCACCGGGTGGACTCCCTGGACGAGGTCTCCGATTCCCGCGCCGTTCTCCTGGACACCGCGCCGGCCGGCCTGCTGCGCCTGGCCGGGGACCGGCTGCCGTCCCGGTACACGAAGCGGCTGGAGAGCTTCCGGTACGGAAACGCCGCCTGCAAGGTGGACTACATCCTTTCCGGACCGGTTCCCTGGGCCAACCCCGCCGTCGCGTCCGCCGGAACCGTGCACCTCGGCGGGACCCGCGCCGAAACGGCGGCGGCCGAAGCGGAGGTCGCGGCCGGACGGCACCCTGAACGTCCGTACGTGCTGCTTTCCCAGCCCAGCGGGTTCGACTCCTCGCGGGCACCGGCGGGCCGGCACATCCTCTGGACCTACGCTCACGTGCCGGCCGGTTCGGAGCAGGACATGACCGACGCGGTGAGCGCCCAGATCGAGCGGTTTGCTCCTGGCTTTAGGGATCTCATCCTGGAGTCGCAGGCCACGACGGCGGCCGGACTGGCCGCCTACAACGAGAACTATGTGGGCGGGGATTTTGGTGCTGGAGCCGTGACGCTGGGGCAGATGATCCGCCGCCCGGTGGCATCCCCTACGCCCTGGGCCACACCGCTGCCCGGAGTGTTCCTCTGCTCTGCCTCTACGCCGCCAGGCCCCGGGGTCCATGGCATGGGCGGCTATCACGCCGCGTCCGTTGCCCTGCGGCAGGTCTTCGGCCTTCCCCTGCCCGATCTGGACCCGGACCACTGACAGTCCCCTGCTGCCCCGGCCACCTCGGCAACGGGGCGTTCCCGGCGAGCCCAGGGCGGCCCGCCCGCAAGCTGCGCGCCAGGTAGCTGCCCGCCCGGGAGCTGGATAAAACCGATCCCGGCCCGCCGAGTCGACGTGAAAAGCCGCGTCCACAGCCTGTATCTTGAACAAGTGCGTCCTCGGGCAGGGACCACAGTCAGAGCTCAGCCGGGGGATTTGCCGAATGACCGTTTCAACACCACAGCGTCCCCGTAGCCGTCCCCGGGCAGGCGGGCGGCCATCCTCCCAAACCGCCGAAGGCCTCCGGTCCGGCCCCGCACGCCGCCGGCTGCTCCGAAGCCGCCGCACCGCCGTCGTACTGGCTGCTGCGGGCGCTGCCCTGCTGATAACCGCCGCAATCCTCGGCTTCCGCTTCCTCAGCCAGCAGGTCTTTGGCCCGCAGGCACAGGTGGAGGGGTATCTTGCCGCGCTGGTTTCCGGGGATCAGGAGGCGGCCGTGGCGGCATTGCCGCCATCCCAGGCCCTGACCCCGCAGGATCCGGGTATCTATGCAGCGGCAGGGAACCGGATTACCGGTTATGAGATCCTCGGCCAGGAAATCAACGGCAGTGAAGCGGTGGTCCGTGCCGAACTTGAACAAAACGGTAAAACGTCCGCCGTTGAATTCGCCCTGCAGGCAGAGGGAAGCCGGTTGCTGGCCTTTACCGATTGGCAGCTCCAGCACACGGCGGCGCGCTCTGTGGCGGTTGCCATACCGTCCGGAACCGAGGGGCTCAGGGTCAATGGCCGCAACGTCCCGCTGCCAGCGGACGCTTCCGGCACGGTTGAACTGCGGCTGCTCCCAGGCAGATACAGGCTTCAGGGCCCGGACACCCGGTACCTCAGCTACGGGGGCCCGCACACCGTCATGGTGGAACCCGGCATGGCCGGAGACCCGGATCCCGTGCGCCTCTACGCCTCGGTGACGGCTGAACTCGCCGCGGATGTACAGGCGCAGGGAGAGGCCTACCTGGCGGCATGCCTGGGCAGGGGCGAGACCGCGCCGGAGGCCTGCCCGAATACCGCTTACGCCTCCGGGGACGCCGCACGCTTCCGCGCTGCGGAGTGGACACTGGAAAAGGCGCCTGTCTACCGGATCACCGGAACACCGGCAACAGGTTTGGCCGTCTACGCCACCGGAGGCAAGGCCCGGGTTACCTATCAGGAGGATGTCACCGGAAGCGGACGCTGGGAACCCCGTTCGGACCTGGTGAATATCCCGTTCGGTTCGGACCTGGAGGTGGCAGGGGAAGAACTGTCAGTGGACTTCCGGCCGTAGCCCCTTGCACTGGCCGCCGGTGCGTGGCGAACTTGATGGAGGAGGTTCAAATGACGGCTACACCCGAGCACCTGAATAACCACCACCGGGACACACTGAACCAGATTCTGCGCCACCCGGTGTCCCACAACATTGAATGGAAGCGGGTGCGCTCCCTGCTCGAAGCAATCGCGGACACCACCCGGGAACACAACGGCAAGTACGAGGTCACCCTCGCGGGCCGCACCGACGTCCTCACCCCGCCGAAGGGCAAGGACATCGATGAGCAGACCGTGGTGGACCTGCGGGAGATGCTCCAGCGGGCCGGATATTCATTGGAGAGCTGAGCCTGCCCGCTGGCTGGCCTGGCTCACCCAAGGCCGCTGGTTGAAAGCACCAGCCGGCAGTCTTATGACACCGGGCTAGTCGACCGCGCTAGTCAACAGTGAGCTCACCCATCCGGGACCACTCCTCGCCGTCGATGCCCGTATTGATGATCCGCGGGGTTTCCACCAGGGCCTGGACCATATCCTTCATGGCCTGCTGGAAGTGGTCGCTGTTCACATGGGCGCCGGCGGCGTCGTCCTTGAAAGCCTCCACCAGCACGAACTCGTTCGGATCTTCAACACTGCGGGACCAGTCAAACCACAGGTTCCCGGGCTCGGACCGGGTGGCGGCAGTGAAATCGGCGGTCAGGTCCAGCCACCGCTCGCTCCACTCGGGCTTGACCTTGAACTTGACGACGATGAAGATCATTTCTCCTGCTTTCGGTTGGGGCCGGGAACGGCCATCCTATGCCCGGCCCGCGGCCGCCGTCACGCAAGGCGGATCCAGCCATAGGCAGTGGGAGGATGGAAGCGTGGCTCATCTCGACGTATCCAACATTGACTACTTCCTCTCGGACGGACGGCAGCTGCTCAGCGGCGTCAGCTTCAAGGTCGGCGACGGCCATAAAACGGCGCTGATCGGCCCGAACGGCACCGGCAAGACCACCCTGCTGCGGATTATTTCCGAGGACATCAAGCCCGATGAAGGCACCGTCGCGCGCTCCGGACACATGGGCATCATGCGCCAGTTCGTGGGCCAGGTCCGCGACGGAAGCACGGTCCGGGACCTGCTCGTATCCGCCGCCCCACCCGCCCTCGCCGCAGCCGCCCGCGCAGTGGACGATGCGGAAATGGCGATGATGGAGAACGACGACGAACCCACCCAGATGCGCTATGCCCAGGCCATCGCGGACTGGGGTGACGTCGGCGGCTACGAACAGGAAACCGTCTGGGATGAAGTAACGATGGACTCCCTTGGGATGCCGTTCGAGAAGGCGCAGTACCGGCAGGCCAGCACACTCTCCGGCGGGGAGCAGAAACGGCTGGTCCTCGAAGCGCTGTTCTCCGGACCCGATGAACTGCTGCTGCTGGACGAGCCGGACAACTACCTTGACGTGCCGGGCAAACGCTGGCTGGAGGCCAAGCTGGCCGAATCAAAGAAATCGGTGCTGTTCGTCAGCCACGACCGCGAACTGCTGGCCAATGCCGCCACCCGGATCGTCACCCTGGAACCGGGAATCAACGGTGCCTCCGCATGGATCCACGGCGGCGGATTCGAAAGCTACGTCCAGGCCCGGGAAGACCGCAACGCCCGCTTCGAGGAACTGCGGCGGCGCTGGGACGAGGAGCACGTCAAGCTCAAGGAACTCGTCAACATGTACAAGAACAAGGCCGCGTTCCGCTCCGACATGGCCAACCGCTACCAGGCGGCGCAGACCCGCCTGGCCAAATTCCTGGAAGCCGGACCACCCGAGGCACTGCCGATCGAGCAGAACGTCCAAATGCGGCTGCGCGGCGGACGTACGGCCAAACGGGCCGTGGTGGCCCAGAAGCTCGAGCTCACCGGGCTGATGAAACCCTTCAGCACCGAAATCTGGTTTGGCGACCGGGTTGGGGTGCTGGGCTCCAACGGCTCCGGAAAGTCCCACTTCCTGCGCCTGCTGGCCGCGGGCGGCAGCGATCCTGAGAAGGAACACGAGCCGGTTTCCGAAGTGGAAATCGCGCCGGTCCCACACGCTGGGTCCGTGAAACTCGGTGCCCGGATCCGGCCGGGATTCTTTGCCCAGACCATGCTGCGCCAGGACCTTCTGGGGAAGACACTCCTGGACATCCTGCACCGCGGAGACGAGCACCGCTCGGGGCTGGGACGTGAAGCGGCCGCCGGGGCGCTGGACCGCTACGGACTGGCCTCGCAGGGGGAGCAGAAGTACGACTCGCTTTCCGGCGGACAGCAGGCGCGCCTGCAGATCCTGCTGCTGGAACTCTCCGGCGCCACGCTGCTGCTGCTGGATGAGCCCACCGACAACCTGGACCTGCACTCGGCCGAGGCACTGGAAAAGGCGATCGACGCATTTGAGGGAACCGTGCTGGCCGTGACGCACGACCGCTGGTTTGCGCGCAGCTTCGACCGTTTCCTGGTCTTCGGCTCCGACGGCAGGGTCTACGAGTCCGAGGAACCTGTCTGGGACGAACAGCGGGTCGTGCGGACCCGGTAATCCCGGCCGGCAGCCGGTATTTCCCAACGGTGGTGTTCCGGCCACAGAATGGGGGAGTGGACACCAAATCCCTGGATCGGGCACTCCTGGCAGTTTTCGCCATCTTCGGACTGAACGGCATGATCTTCGCCAGTTGGGCGGCGCGGATTCCCGCTGCCGCGCAGGCGTTGGGCATCGGGTCGGCAGGCGTCGGCCTGCTGCTGCTCTTCTCAGCCGTAGGATCCGTCACTTCGCTGCCGCTGGCCGGAGCCTTGGCCCAGCGGGTCGGCACGGCCAACGCCGTCCGGGTTGGCGGGCTGCTGGCTTCCAGTGCCGCCCTGGTAATCGCCGCTGGGCTGGCCTGGAGCTCGATCCCACTGACGGCCGGTGGCCTGCTGATATTCGGTGCCGGAATTGGCCTCTGGGATGTGGCCATGAACCTTGAGGGCACCGAGGTGGAGCACGGGTTGAAGCGAACCGTGATGCCCAAGTTCCATGCGGCGTTCAGCGGCGGTGCCTTCATCGGTGCCATGATCGGTGCCGTGCTCTCCGCCGTCGGAGTGAGCCTGCCGCTGCACCTGATCGGAATCGTGGCGGTTGCCGTGGTGCTGGTGATACTGGTGCCCCGCGCGTTCCTGCCGGACAGCCCCGCGCTTGAACATGGGGAAGCTGTGGCCAGGCCCTCCAGTTTCGGGGCGTGGAAAGAGGGACGCACCCTGCTGATCGGCGTCGTCGTCCTGGGGGCGGCGCTGACGGAAGGCGCGGCCAACGATTGGGTGGCCAAGGCGACCGTGGACGGGCTGCAGGCCTCCGAAACCGCCGGTGCGGTGATGTTTGGGATTTTCGTCGCAGCAATGACGGCTACCCGTTGGTTCGGTGCGCGGCTGATCGACAGCCTGGGCAGGGTCCGGGCGCTGCGGCTTTGTATGGGCGCTTCACTGGTGGGGCTGGTCCTGTTCGTGGTTGCGCCCACGCTGTGGCTGGCGGCCGTGGGAGTCATCCTGTGGGGCATCGGTGCTGCCCTGGGCTTCCCGATGGGCATGTCCGCGGCCGGGGATGACCCGGTCCACGCCGCGGGGCGGGTCTCGGTGGTGTCCACCCTTGGTTACACCGCGTTCTTTGTTGGTCCGCCGGTGCTCGGATTCCTCGGCGAGCTCTGGGGCGTGCGCAACGCCCTGCTGGTGGTTGGCGCCGCAATCCTGCTCTCGATCGTCTTTGCTCCTGTCGCCGCTGAACGCGGAAAAGCTGAACAGGGTGCCAAAGATCCTGCCGTGTAACGGGTAGTTCCAGCCAAGTTCTCCCCGCCCCGCGACTTGCGGACCAAAGTTGTCCTGAAAGGGTCTTCCAGCCGCGGAGGCGCAGCCCTACCCTGTTCGCATGTCTTTTCCCCAAAACCCCCCACATCCGGAACGCCCGGTCTCCGAGGGCCGGAGGGATCCGCTGATCCAGGCCCACGGCCTAACCAAGGTCTATAAATCCAAGTCCGGGCCGGTCCATGCCCTGGATGGGCTCGATATCGGCGTGCCCGAGGGGACGGTCACCGCGCTCCTGGGGCCAAACGGCGCCGGCAAGACGACAGCGGTGAAAGTGCTGACCACCCTGATCGAGCCAAACGCTGGGACTGCGTCCATTGCTGGTATCGACGTCGCCGCACGGCCCAAAGAGGTGCGCCGGATTATCGGTGTCTCCGGCCAATATGCTGCGGTGGACGAGAACCTCACGGGCATCGAGAACCTGCGGATGGTCGGCAAGCTGTACCACCTGCCGACCCAGAAAGCCCGGAATCGCGCCGCCGAACTCATCGATCAGTTCGATCTGTCCGACGCCGGCAACCGGCCGGTCAAAGGCTATTCCGGCGGTATGCGCCGGCGGCTGGACCTTGCCGGTGCACTGGTGAACGAGCCCCGCGTCCTGTTCCTGGACGAACCCACCACCGGGCTGGACCCGCGCAGCCGGCTGGCCCTCTGGGACGTGATCAAATCCCTGGTAGCCGGCGGAACCACCCTCCTGCTGACCACCCAGTACCTAGAGGAAGCGGACCAGCTCGCGGACACGGTGGCGGTGATCGACGGCGGCAAGGTAATCGCCGAGGGCACCTCCGACCAGCTCAAGGCACGGATCGGTGGCCACCGGGTGGCCGTCGCGCTGGTGGAGGGATTCGACGCCGGAGTCGCCCGGGACATCCTGGCCCGGTACGGCAACGGTGACGTCCAGACCGCCAGTGACGGCCGGACGCTCGAAGTTGCGGTCACCGAGGGCCCGTCGGCACTCCAGCAGGTCCTGCGCGACCTCGAATCCGCAGGAATCGAACTGCATGACGCCGGGATCCGGCGCCCCACCTTGGATGACGTCTTCCTCAAGCTCACCGGGCACGTCGCCGAAGAGGAAAAGGACGACGCCGGGAAAGCGAAGGCCGCACGATGACTACCGCCACGCAGACACTCAAGTTCCAGCCGGGTTCCGGCACAACTGCCGGAAGCTGGGCCTCCGATGGCTGGACTGTGACCAAACGGAACCTGATCAAGATCCGCCGCACACCGGACATGGTGGTGTTCGCCGTCCTGCAGCCGATTATGTTCGTGCTGCTGTTCAGCCAGGTCTATGGCGGGTCCATCCAGGTGGCCGGGACCGATTACACGCAGTACCTGATGGCCGGGATCTTCGCGCAGACCGTGGTGTTCGGCTCTACCTTCTCCGGTTCCGCCATGGCGCAGGACCTGAAGGAAGGAATCATCGACCGCTTCCGCACCCTCCCCATGAGCCCGTCGGCCGTGCTGATCGGCCGGACGAACTCCGACCTGGTGCTGAACAGCATCTCGATGGTGATCATGATGGGGACCGGCCTGCTGGTCGGCTGGCGCGTGAACACCGGATTCTGGAGTTTCCTCGGCGGCCTCGGGCTGCTGTTGCTGTTCTCCTACTCCTTCAGCTGGGTGATGGCGCTGCTCGGAATGTCAGTGCGGTCCCCGGAGGCGATCAATAACGCGTCCTTCATCATCCTGTTCCCCATCACCTTCATCTCCAATGCCTTTGTGCAGAGTTCCACCCTGCCCGAACCGCTGCGGACCATCGCGGACTGGAATCCTGTCTCCGCACTGGTCCAGGCCGTCCGACAGCTCTTCGGCAACCTCGGATCAACACCCGTGCCGGACACCTGGCCCATGCAGAATCCGATCGCCACAGTGCTGATCGGCTCGGCAATCATGCTCGTGGCGTTCGTGCCGCTGGCCGTGCGGAAGTTTGAAGCCGTGAGCTCCCGCTAAGGGACGGCGGTTGTCATCCCTGAGGGGGAGGGGTGGCAGCCAAGTGCCTGCCGCAGTTCATCCCAGGGGCCAATGTGCGGAACTGGGACGGTGTCCTAGGCTGGGGAGTGCTGGGCTTTTCCGACTTCCGGAACCTGCCGGGCTCCCCGACCCTTGGGGCCGCACCCGTCTTTGAGCCCGTCTGCTTCCCTACAACCGACCCAGAGGATGCATCATGATTGAGGCAATCGGCCTCTCCAAGCGCTACGGCAGCAAGACCGCTGTCGACGGCGTCTCCTTTACCGTCGAGCCCGGCAAGGTGACCGGTTTCCTGGGCCCGAACGGTGCAGGAAAGTCAACGACCATGCGGATGATCGTCGGACTTGACCGGCCCTCCGCCGGGACCGTGACCGTCAACGGCGCACCCTACGCCCGCCACAAGGCGCCGCTGCATGAGGTTGGCGCCCTGCTGGATGCCAAGGCCGTGCACACCCGCCGCTCCGCCTACAACCACCTGCGCGCCATGGCAGCAACCCACGGCATCTCCAACAAGCGGGTGAACGAGGTCATCGAGCTGACCGGACTGGAACCCGTCGCGAAGAAGCGCGTTGGCGGCTTCTCTTTGGGCATGGGCCAGCGGCTCGGTATCGCCGTCGCCATGCTCGGCGACCCGCAGACCCTGATCCTCGACGAGCCCGTCAACGGTCTGGATCCCGAGGGTGTGCTCTGGGTCCGCAATCTCGCCCGCGGCCTCGCCGCGGAGGGACGCACGGTTTTCCTGTCTTCACACCTCATGAGTGAAATGGCCGTCACGGCCGATCACCTCATTGTCATCGGGCGCGGCCGCATCATCGCCAACGCTCCGATCCAGGACATCATCGACGGCGGTGGCCGCCAGCGGACCCGCGTCCGGACTGAGGGGGCACAGGAACTCCTGCCGGTCCTCGAGGCGCAGGGTGCAACGATCCAGCGGATGGAAGAGGGCCTCTTCGAGATCAGCGGCGCCGATTCACGCGCAATTGCGGAGATCGCCCTCGATCGCCGGATCCTGCTGACCGAGCTGACACCGCTCCAGGTTTCGCTCGAAGACGCGTACATGGAACTGACCCGGGACGACGTCGAGTACAAGTCCCACGGATTCTCGCAGGAACCGGCGTCCGCCGGTGTCACCGGGGAAGGAAACTGACAATGAGCACCACATCTGCACCGGCTCCCTCCCACCGGGCCGCCCGGCCCGACGGCAGCGGCGTGAACTTCGCGCGGATCCTGCGCTCGGAATGGATCAAGGTCACCACCGTCCCCTCCACCGTGATCCTGATCGCGACCACCCTGGTGGTCATGGTTGGTCTCGGCGCCTTCTTTGCCTGGAACGTCGTTGTCAGCAAAGAAATCATGGCTGAAGCCAGTCCCGAAATGATGGCCCAGATGGGCGGCGCCATGGACATGCAGGCCATGGCCCACATGGTTCCCACCTCCGGGCTTATCTTCGGTCAGCTGCTCATCGCCTCCCTGGCCGTGGTCCTGATCGCCTCCGAGTACAGCACCGGGATGATCCGCTCCACCATGGTCGCCGCCCCGAAACGCATCCCGGCCCTTCTGGGCAAGACTGTGATCATTGCCCTCATCGCGTTCGTAGTGGGGGCGGTCTCCGCCTTCCTGAGCTACCTCGTGGGGCAGCCCATCCTCAACAGCGCAGACCTGGGTTTCTCCCTGAACGTTGACGGCATGGTCGGCAGCATCATCAACACCGGCACCTTCCTTGCGCTGGTGGCGGTCATCGGCACCGCCCTCGGCACGCTGCTGCGCAGTACCGCCGGAGGCGTCGTGACTACGATCGGCCTGCTGATGATCCTGCCCATCCTGTCCTCGATCTTCAACGTGGAGTGGGTGACGGACGTTTCCCGCTTCCTGCCGAGCAACGCCGGCAACCAGCTCGTCGCACTGGAGATCGCCGAGGACGCACTGAACCAGTGGCAGGGCGGGCTGGTCCTGGCCGCCTGGGCAGTGGTCCTGCTGGTGATCGCCTTGGTCGTAACGAAGCGGCGGGACGTCTAACGCCGAAATAACCCGCTCCCGGTGAGCGGATAAAAGCCCGGTGGAGGGGACAGCGGAACGAACGGCCGCTGTCCCCTTCACTGTTTTGTCCGGTGCATTCTGGTTGAATCGGACTATGTTGAATCCGACCAGGCAACCACGTGAACACGTCAATGACCTCGGTGAGTACGTGAGTGCCTCACCCTCGAGCTTCCACGCCGCCCGCACCGCGGCGGACCGCCTCGTGGCCGCAGGATTCACCGAGCTGGGTGAAGACCAGGACTGGCCGGTGGCATCGGGACGGTACGTGGTGGTCCGCGACGGCGCGTTCATCGCCTGGATCGTTCCCGAAGATGCGACGCCGACCACCGGCTTCAATATTTTCGGCACCCATACCGATTCACCCACCTTCAAGCTCAAGCCCTCACCCACAACCGGCCGGTTCGGCTGGCTGCAGGCCGGCGTCGAGGTGTACGGCGGGCCGCTGCTGAATTCCTGGCTGGACCGCGAGCTGGAACTGGCGGGACGGCTGGTCACCATGGACGGGCAGGAGCACCTGGTCGCCACCGGGCCGCTGCTGCGCTTCCCCCAGCTGGCCATTCACCTGGACCGGGCCGTCAACGAGGGCCTGGCCCTGGACAAGCAGCAGCACCTGAACCCGGTCTGGGGCCTGGGGGATCCGTCCACCGCCGACCTGCTGGCCCTGCTCGCCGCCAAGGCCGGCGTGGACCGGGCAGAGATCGGCGGGTACGACGTCGTTGCCGCCGACACCCAGCCGGCCCGGATATTTGGGGCGGACAGTGAGTTCTTCGCCTCCGGCCGCCTGGACAATCTCTCCTCGGTGCATGCCGGACTGTGCGCGCTTGCGGCCGCAGCCGCAGCCAAGACCCAAGGGGCGATTGCCGTTTTGGCCGCGTTCGATCACGAGGAGGTCGGCAGCGGTAGCCGTTCCGGTGCCGCCGGACCCTTCCTGGAAGACGTGCTGGCCCGCATCAGCGCCGGTTTGGGTGCAGATGCCATGCAGGCACAGCGGGCCTTCGCCGCTTCCTTCTGCATCTCCGCCGACGCCGGGCATGCGGTGCACCCGAACTACGCTGAACGCCACGATCCGGCCAACAAGCCGGTCCTGAACGGCGGACCCCTGCTGAAAATCAACGCCAACCAGCGGTACACCACCGACGCCCCGGGGGCAGCCTATTGGGCCGCACTGTGCCGCGAGGCCGACGTGCCGTACCAGGAATTCGTGTCCAACAACTCCATTCCGTGCGGCTCCACCATCGGACCACTGACAGCGACCCGGCTCGGGATCCGGACCATCGACGTCGGAATTCCGCTGCTGTCCATGCACTCGGCCCGCGAAATGGCCGGGGTGCAGGATCCGTATTTCCTCTCGCGGGCCGCGGAGCTGTTCTTTCGCCGCTGACTCCCGTCCGGCGTCGAACCCGGGCTTTGGGTGTCCACAGGTCTCCAATGGCGTTCAGTGTAGGAGTTAAAGTCCGTTAGGATAGTGGAGTCTGTGCTGTCGGCCTTGGCTGGCAGGCGCTTGGCGTGCGGTGGGACTATCTGCCGCCGCCCGGAGCAAAGACAACGCTAAAGAACCTCCTGTTACGGAAAGACCGTGACCGTATAGCCCAAAGGAGGTGGGTTCACAAATGCGTGCTTATGAACTGATGGTAATCATCGACCCCGAGGTCGAAGAGCGTACGGTGGAGCCTTCGCTCGACAAGTTCCTCAACGTTGTCCGCAACGATGGTGGAACCGTCGACAAGGTGGACATCTGGGGCCGTCGCCGCCTCGCCTACGAAATCAAGAAGAAGGCCGAAGGCATCTACGCGGTGGTTAACTTCACCGCGAGCCCTGCAGCGGCTGCTGAACTTGACCGCCAGCTTGGCCTCAACGAGACCATCCTGCGCACCAAGATCATCCGCCCCGAAGACCAGAAGGTTGTTGCCGAGTAATTTCGGCCCATCCTTTTACTCGTCAACGAAAGGTCCGTTTACGCGGACCGAGACACCAGGAGGCATAAATGGCAGGCGAGACAACGATCACCGTGGTCGGCAACCTGACGAATGATCCGGAACTCCGGTTCACCCCGTCCGGTTCGGCAGTGGCGAACTTCACCATTGCCTCGACGCCGCGTACCTTCGACCGGCAGTCCAATGAGTGGAAGGACGGCGAAACGCTGTTCCTCCGTGCATCGGTCTGGCGCGAAGCTGCGGAAAACGTCGCCGAATCCCTGACAAAGGGCACACGCGTCGTCTGCCAGGGCCGACTCAAGTCGCGTTCGTACGAGACCAAAGAAGGCGAAAAGCGCACCGTTATGGAGCTTGAGGTCGACGAAATCGGCCCCTCGCTGCGGTACGCGTCCGCGAAGGTCACCCGCACCCAGCGCTCCGGCGGCGGGGGCGGCGGCTTTGGCGGCAACGCTGGAAACACCGGCGGCTTCGGCGGCAACTCCAACCCCGGTTGGGGCGGCCAGCAGCAGCAGTCCGCACCTGCGGAAGATCCTTGGGGCGCGCCTGCGGGCGGCAACTCGGGTGGCTGGGGAGCCGGGCCGGATTCCAACGATCCGCCCTTCTAAGCAATACCTGGTGCCGCAAGGCACCAACCTCTGACGGCAACCGCCGTCGAGCCCATCCCGTGGAATAAATCCACGGGCTCCACTAGACATAAGGAGCTCCACGATGGCTAAGGCTGAACTTCGCAAGCCCAAACCAAAGTCCAATCCCTTGAAGGCCGCTGACATCACCGTCATCGACTACAAGGACGTAGCATTGCTGCGCAAGTTCATTTCCGACCGCGGAAAGATCCGCGCTCGTCGCGTAACTGGCGTAACCGTGCAGGAACAGCGCAAGATCGCACAGGCAATCAAGAACGCCCGTGAAGTTGCCCTCCTGCCTTACTCCGGCGCTGGCCGCGGCTAAAGGAAAGGAACCTAACTCATGGCAAAGCTCATTCTGACCCACGAAGTCACCGGTCTCGGTGCAGCAGGCGACGTCGTCGAGGTGAAGGATGGTTACGCACGTAACTACCTGGTACCCCGCGGCTTCGCCCTGACCTGGACCAAGGGTGGCGAGAAGCAGGTTGAGTCCATCAAGGCTGCTCGCGCCGCGCGCGAGCACGCTTCGCTGGAAGATGCCCAGAAGCAGGCTGCTGCTCTCTCCGCCAAGCCGGTCAAGCTGACCGTCAAGGCCGGCGAGTCCGGACGCCTCTTCGGCACGGTCAAGCCCGCTGACGTTGCCGCTGCCGTTGAAGCTGCCGGCCTCGGCAGCATCGACAAGCGCAAGGTTGAACTGCCGACGCACATCAAGTCGGTTGGTTCCTTCCAGGCCAACGTCCGCCTGCACGACGACGTCGCTGCCGTCATCGACCTCGAGGTCGTTGCCAGCTAGTACGTCTGTTGCGCGCTGCGCGACTTAAAAGCGCCCTCCGCCTCTGGCGGGGGGCGCTTTTGTATGCCCGGAGCCCTTGGCGCCGTGCTCCCTTCTCCCGGGGCCCTGTGGGCTCCTGCCCGGGCAGGAGCCTTGGGCACCGCGCGTTTCCTGGCAACTAAATATGTGTTGTCGGCCACATCTGCGGCGAGTGGCAGATACTACGCAAACTTATCAATCCAAGTAATTTTGATAGGCCCACAAGTATGTGGATATCGGCTGTGGATAAGCGGATCCCTATGCCCCTGTGGTGGATCTGTCAACCTGAAGGTAGAGGATGAATGTTGGGGAAAATAGTTGGCTGTGCACAGGTGTGGACGAGCATTTGCCCTAGTCAGAGCCATATTTGCCGCGAAACTAATTTGTTATCCACAGTCTTATACCCAGCCTGTGCACAAGACACGCCCAGTTATGAACAGGGTATCCACAACGCCTGTGGATAACACGTTTGTTGAGGGGCCCTTACGGGGCTACGGTTGCGGTGGACTCCCTCATCGGCGCACCCGGAAAGGTTACGGCGAGGGCATTGGCGGCAGTTGCGCCAATGTCAGTGCCGTCGGATAGACAAGTATCCAGCCATACCCACATGCCGCCCGCCGGACGGGGCCCATGGAACTAACGCTTTTTGAAAGGGTGGCCATCGTGTCGCTTGCACATGCGGATGCCGCTGAATCAACCCGCAGTTCAGATTTCGGACGCACCCCGCCGCAGGACCTGGTGGCTGAGCAGTCCGTTCTCGGCGGCATGATGCTCTCCAAGGACGCCATCGCGGACTGTGTTGAGGTCCTGCGCGGCGTCGACTTCTACCGTCCCGCCCACGAAGCGGTCTACGAAGCCATCATCGACCTCTACGGCAGAGGCGAACCGGCCGATGCCGTCACCGTCTCGGATGAACTGACCAAGCGCGGGGAAATCAGCCGCATCGGCGGACCGGCGTATCTGCACACTCTCATCCAGTCCGTGCCGACCGCCGCTAACGCCGGGTTCTACGCCGAGATCGTGCGCGAACGTGCCGTACTGCGCCGCCTGGTGGACGCCGGCACCAAGATCGTCCAGCTCGGCTACTCCAACGACGGAGAAGTCGACGATCTGGTGAACGCAGCCCAGGCCGAGGTGTACGCCGTGGCGGAACGCCGCACATCCGAGGATTATGTTCCGCTGAAGGACATCATCGAGGGCACCGTCGATGAAATTGAGTCCGCCGGGCACAAGGGCGAAGGCATGACCGGTGTTCCGACCGGTTTCTACGAGCTCGACGAACTGACGCAGGGACTGCACGGCGGCCAGATGATCGTTATCGCTGCCCGCCCGGCCGTGGGTAAGTCCACCTTCGCGCTGGACTTCGCGCGTTCCGCGGCGATCAAGAACAACATGACCACGGTGTTCTTCTCCCTGGAAATGGGCCGCAACGAGATCGCCATGCGCCTGCTTTCGGCCGAGGCCACGATCGGCCTGCAGGACTTGCGAAAAGGCACCATCAAGGACGAACAGTGGGGCAAAATCGCCACCACCATGGGCCGTATGAACGACGCGCCGCTGTTCATCGATGACAGCCCGAACATGTCCCTGATGGAAATCCGCGCCAAGTGCCGCCGCTTGAAGCAGCGGCACGACCTCAAGCTTGTGGTGCTGGATTACCTGCAGCTGATGTCCTCCGGCAAGCGCGTGGAATCCCGCCAGCAGGAAGTCTCGGAGTTCTCCCGTGCCTTGAAGCTGCTGGCCAAGGAACTCGACGTCCCGGTCATTGCGCTTTCGCAGCTGAACCGTGGTTCCGAGCAGCGCACCGACAAGAAGCCCATGGTTTCGGACCTGCGTGAATCCGGTTCCATCGAGCAGGACGCCGACATGGTGATCCTGCTCCACCGCGAGGACATCTATGACAAGGAATCCCCGCGCGCCGGCGAAGCCGACGTGATCGTGGCCAAGCACCGTAACGGTCCAACGAAAACTATTGTGGTGGGCTTCCAGGGCCACTACTCCCGGTTCTCCAACATGGCGGTTGAAGGCGGCTCCGGGTTCTAACTCGAATTCCCCCAAGCACCGCGATGGCCTCCGGCATCGGTGGTGCCGCTTGGCCCTCATGGGGCCAGCTTCCCAGCGTTTCCCTGATCAGCAGTCTTCGAGGAGTAATACCGTGCCCAAGTCCAAATCCCGCAAGAAGGCCGCCGCCAAGAAGACCCAGGCCCGCCGAAGCGAGCATGAAAGTAACCGGATCCTTGGAGGTACGGAAACTTTCCAAAGCGACGAGGGCGAGGAGCTGCTGACTTCCCGCGGTTGGATCAGCGAGCGTAATCAGCCAGGCGGGTTGGACCAGGGGGACGCCTGGTACTGGATGCCGTCCCAGCTCCCTGCCTATCTGGAAGAGGGGGAACCGGTTCCGACCTCCGTGTTCCCGACCAAGGCCGGATTTGTCAGCCAGTTGGCCACACCGGACGGCTCCGTTCCGCCGGAGGCCCAGCGGGAGTACGCCTCGCTGGAAGAGCTGGCGGCGGACCTGGATCGGCTTGAGTCCTACCGGGTGCCCGAGGGCGCCTGGACCGTCCTGGGCGGGGGCCCCGGACCGGAGGAAACCCCCGGAGAGCTGATCGATACGATCGCGGAGGAATGGGAGCTTGTTGCCGAGCTGATTCACTTCCCGTACAGCAGCGATGACGACTCACGGTCCTTCGAGCGCGTGGAACAGGCAGCGCAGGAGGGCCGGCTGACGGACTTCGCCTACCAGTGCGTCCTGGCCGGCCGTGGAGCATCCCGGCCATAGCGGTCCTGGAGGTGCACGGGGAGCCGTGTGTGGGCCTTCGTTGCCCCGGCGTCCGGCTCCGCACTAGGATGGGACGCATGCTGCTTTCCTGACGCTTAGCGCCCGCGCCCGAGGCCCCCGCACTCCGCCGGCGGATCCGAACATACGGACATCCGCCGTCGGCCAACCTGCGGTGCCGTGCCCGGCGGGCATCCGCATTTTGGAGGTCAGGACCCTACATGGCTGCAGCACACCCCTCCACAGCACACACCACCCCAGGACACGCCTGGACAGTCAATCCCGGAAGTATCCGGCACCTTCAGCTGGACGCCGTCTCCCTCAGCTATCCGGGCCGCCGGTTACTGACAGATGTGTCGGTAGTCGTCTCCCCGGGACAGCGTACCGGCCTGATTGGGGAGAACGGGGCCGGAAAATCCACCCTCCTGCGGATCGCCGCCGGTGAAATTATGCCCGACGGCGGTTCCGTGCAGCGGCCAGCGTCTGTCGGATTCCTCCGCCAGGAACTGGTACCCACTCCGGGTCTCTCCGTGGAGCAAGTCCTGGAAGCCGCCGTCGCCCCGGTTCGCTCACTCGGAGAAGCACTGACCGTACAGGCGGAGCGGCTCGGGGCAGAGCCGGCCAATCCCGCGGTCGCTGACACCTACGACCGGATCCTGCAGGAGGCGGAGAACTCCGGACTGTGGGCGCTGGATGCGCGGATCGCCGCCGTGATGGACGGCCTGGGTCTGGGCGCTGTCCCGCGCAGCCGCCCGGCGGCTGGCCTCTCCGGCGGTCAACGCCGGCGTTTATCACTTGCCGCGCTGCTGCTGGAAAGGCCGGTTGCCCTGCTCCTGGACGAGCCCACCAACCACCTCGACGACGACGCCGTGAACTTCCTCGCGGCCGAACTTGCCGGTTGGCGCGGTCCCGTCCTGATGGCCAGCCATGACCGGTGGTTCCTGGATACCGTTGCCACGGACCTGGTGGACCTGGATCCCGGATCCGGACCCGTTGGCTACGGGGGACCGGCCGTGCAGGGCACCCGCTACACGGGAGGATTTTCGCAGTACCTGCGGGTCCGAACCGGGGTGCGCAGGCGCTGGGCGGAGGCCTGGCAGGCACAGGAGCAGGAGCGGGGACGGCTGCAGCGGATCGCTGACGTGGACGGCCGCAACGTCTTCCACACCACCGTGCCCAAGACCGAAGGGCGCGGCGCCCGGAAGTTCTACAGCGACAAAGCGGCCAAGACCGTGAGCGGCCGGGTCCAGGCCGCACGGCGCAGCCTGTCCGAACTGGACCGCTCCGCCGTTCCCGAGCCGCCGGCCCTTCTGCGCTTCCGCGGGATTCCCGACGGCGGGCCTGGAACCGACCTGATCCCGGCAGCCGATCTGCGCCCGGCATCTGACCTGGCCCCGAAACTGCCCGCGGCAGCCCCGGAGGAGATTCTGTGCCTCAGCGGCGCCGGAGTGGAGGGACGGCTGCATCCGCAGACCCTGGTCCTGCGCGTCGGCGACCGCCTGCTGGTGGAGGGGCCAAACGGGGCCGGCAAATCGACTCTGCTGGGACTCCTGGCTGGAACCGTGTCCGCGGATACTGGCATCGTGGTCCTTGCCAGCGGACTGACGGTTGGCTTCCTGTCTCAGGAAGACCGCTGGCCGGACCTGGAAATCCCCGCCGGGGAGGCTTACGGCTCCCGGCTTGCCGCACCCGATCAAGCGCCGTCGCTGGCCGATCTGGGTCTTCTTCATCCGGGCGAGGACCGGCAGCGGCTTACCGAGCTCTCACCGGGCCAGCGCCGGCGGGTGGCTCTGGCGGTGCTGATGGCCGAGCCGCCGCAGCTGCTGCTGTTGGACGAACCGACCAACCACCTGTCCCTGGCCCTCGCCGAGGAACTGGAACACGCCGTCACGGCCTATCCAGGGACGGTGGTAATGGCCAGCCATGACCGCTGGCTCCGGCGGCGCTGGACCGGCGAACGGATCAGCCTGGCGGCGCCGGAAGCCGGCACACAAACGCCCTAGTCGCCGGTCCCGGGCGTGGCGGTCTTGTCCCGGCTGGACGCCAGCTGCCAGGGGACACTCGCAACCATGATTCCCGGCTCGAAGTGCAGCCGGGTCTTGATCCGCAGGGCGGTCTGGTTGTGGACCAGCTGTTCCCACCAGCGGCCAACCACATATTCGGGGATGTAGACCACAAAGAGCTCGCGGGGTGAACTGCGGCGGGCCTCACGCAGGTAGGCCAGGACGGGGGAGACGGTTTCCCGGTAGGGGGAGGAAAGCACGGTCAGGGGCACCGGAATGCGCAGGCGCTCCCAATCATCCACTGTTTTCTGCGTCTCATCCGGGTCCAGGTCCACGATGATCGCGTTCAGGCTGGACGGGCGGGATGCCCGTGCATAGGCGAGGGCGCGGAGCACGGGTTTGTGGACCTTGGACACCAGGATCACGGCATTCACCCGGCTGGGCAGGGCCAGCAGCTCCGGATCCTCCTCCACTCGCAGCTCCTCGGACACGGACTGGTAATGCATCCGGATGCTGTTCATCACCACGTAGAGGAACGCCATGGCCAGCAGGGTAATCCATGCCCCGTGCTCAAACTTGGTCACGACGACGATGACCAGCACCAGTGCCGTCATGCCGAAACCGCAGGCGTTGATCAGCCGCGAACGCATCATCCGCCGTCGTGCCTCCTTGCTCCGTTCGGTGCGCAGCTTCCCCGTCCAGTGCCGGATCATGCCCAGCTGGCTGGCCGTGAAGGAGACAAACACACCCACGATGTAGAGCTGGATGAGGCGGGTGACATCGGCGTTGAACGCCAGGATCAGTACCAGCGCGGCCAGGCCGAGGGCAATGATGCCGTTGCTGAAGGCCAGCCGGTCACCGCGGGTGCGCATCTGCCGCGGCAGGTAGCCATCCCGGGCAAGTACCGAGGCCAGGATGGGGAAGCCATTGAAAGCAGTGTTGCTGGCAAAGATCAGGATCAGGCCGGTCGCCGCCACGACAATGTAGAAAAACAGCGAGCCGTCGCCAAAAATGGTTTCCGCCAGCTGGCTGATCACCGGGTGCTGGATGTAGTCCTGGACCGGGGCGCCGTTCAACAGCAGCTGGGTGGCGGGGTTCTGTACGAAATGGACCTTGGTGAGCATGGCCAGGGTCAGGATTCCGGCCAGCATGGCCGCAGCCAGGCCGCCGAGCAGGAGCAGTGTGGTTGCGGCGTTCGTGCTCTTTGGTTTCCGGAAGGTGGGAACACCGTTGCTGATGGCTTCCACCCCGGTCAGGGCCGCGGCACCGGAAGAGAACGCCCGGAGCAGCAGGAACGCGCCCGCCAGCCCGGTCAGGCCGGCGTCGAGTCCTGCCTCGGGCACCAGGTCAAAGGCGGCCGACGGCGCCTTATCAAGCGTTCCGGTTGCGGCCTGGAAGAGGCCGATGGCGCACATGCCGAAGACTGAGGCAAGGAAGAGGTAAGTGGGGAAGGCAAAGAGTTTGCCGGCCTCCTTCACGCCCCGCAGGTTCACCACCATCAGGATGACGACGCCGGCAGCTGCCAGGAGGCCCTGCCTTCCGTGAAGCGCGGGAACGGCCGTGACAACGTACTGGGCGGCCGAGGACATGGAAACGGCCACCGTCAGGACGTAGTCCACAAGCAGTGCCGACCCTACGGTGAGCCCGGCACGCCGGCCCAGGTTTTCGCTGGCGATCTCATAGTCTCCACCGCCGGAAGGGTAGGCATGGACGTTCTGCCGGTAGGACGCCACCACCGTCAGCAGGACCACGATGACGGCTGCGCCGACCCACGGGGAAAGGGTAACGGCGGTAACCCCGGCCAGCGCCAGGGTAAGGAGGATTTCGTCCGGCGCGTACGCTGCGGACGAAAGTGCGTCCGAGGCATAAACGGGCAGGGCAACACGCTTGCGCAACAGGGTGCGCGAGAGCTGCTCGTTGCCGTACGGACGCCCCACCAGAATGCGCTTGAGCGCATTGAAGAATGTGAGCACGAGGTCAAACCCTAGACGGGTTGCAAACCCAAGTCCAGAAGGCCCTGAATCGGCTCAGGGGAGGCCTGTGGCAAAGCGTAGAAAAAGCGGGTCGAACGGCACGAATAAGCCTCGTGCCGCGCCGTCGGCCGCAGGGCCTTCTATCCAGCTGTGCCATCCGCTTCCCTGCGGTGGTGGTGAGTCGGAAACGGAGGGTTTTAGCGCTGCGGATGGTTCGGACCGGTGATGTTCACCTCAGATCTGGCTTCCTGGCACGTCGACTTCGATGGCACTCCCACCGCAAATCAGCTGGCATCCCAGCCGAGAACGGTCCAGTCGCGCGGCGCTGGTGCAGTCGAGCATCTCCTCCTCGTCCTCTGCGGCTGGCGGCACTGAGTCCAGGTATTCCTCTCGGACATAAACGTGGCATGTGGCGCACATGGCCTGCCCTCCGCACTCACCCACGATCCCCGCGACGCCGTGGGTAACGGCGGCGCGCATGACCGATGTACCTGGTTCGACGTCCAGGACATCCATGCCGCCGCCGGAATGGTGGAAGGTAACTTTTGCCATTGGGTTCCTTGAGTCGTCCACGCGGAGAAGGGAATCCTCTCCGCGGTATTCGAAGATCAGTGACTGGATGTTGGGCGAGCAGCCAGCGTCCCGGGCCTAACCGCCGGCCCGGGACGCGGTGTCACCCGGTCAGAACGTTGGGACCACGGTGTCCGCTGCGGGGTCGCTCGCCAGAGCGGGTGCTTCGGTCAGGCTCCTGTCCTTGGACTCCGGCATACAACTCACAGTGATCAGGCTCATGAGGGCAATTGCGCCCAGATAGATAATCACCGGCGTAGTGGACTGCCCGCTTCCGCCGTAGAGGTTCGCCAGCACGATCGGAGTGAAGCCAGCGCCCAGCAGGGTGGCGATTTGGTACCCCAATGACGCTCCTGTGTAGCGGGAGCCTGTGCCAAAGCGTTCGGCAATGAATGCGGCCATCGGGCCGTAAAGAACGGTTTGGGTCACAATGCCGAGAGTGAAGGCCAGGAATACAAGGGCGAGGTTGCCACTCGAGGGCAGCGCAAAAACGGGGACCAGGACAAGAATGAAGAGAACATTGCCAGCTATCATCAACGGCTTGCGTCCGAGTCGATCGGAAAGCCGTCCCATCAGAAGGGTGGTGCCGATGCTGATTACGCCGGCGCCTGCGAAGGCCAGCATGACCTGGGATTGAGGCAGGCCGAGGGAGACCGTGTAGGAGATTGCGAAGGTGGACAACAGGGTCTGCAGAGCGAAGGCGGAGGTCGCTGCCAGGATAATTGCCACCAGCAGGCCGGGTCGGTGGAGGACCTGCAACAGGGGTGCGCTCCGGCGTGCGTCCTTGTCGCGGGCGGCTTTATCGTCTAGGCGGGCCATGGCGTTCTGGAAGACGGGGCTTTCGGCCACTCGGGACCTCACATACAAGCCCACAAGAAGCAGGACGAAGGACAGCAGGAAGGGGATACGCCAACCCCACGCCAGGAAGGCTTCCTGTGGCATGGCCGAGAACGCGCTCATTACCAACAGGCCCAGAACCGATCCGGTGGGTGCACCCGCGTTCGTGAAGGACGCTGCGAAGCCGCGCGACTTAGGGTCAGCGTGTTCCAGTGCCATCAGGGCCGCTCCGCCCCATTCCCCGCCGATAGCGATGCCCTGGATAACGCGCAGGAGGACAAGCAGCACGGCTCCCCAGGATCCGATCAGCTCGGGGCCGGGGACCAGCCCAATAGCAGTGGAGGCCAAACCCATAATGAGCATGGAGAGAACCAGCAGTTTTTTGCGTCCCAGCTTGTCGCCGAAGTGACCGAATATCACTCCGCCGAGAGGACGGGCTAAGTAGCCTGCGGCAAAGGTTCCATAAGCGGCAACAGTGCCGGCCCAGGGGTCCAGCCCCGAGAAGAACACCGGGCCGAACACCACTGCCGAGGCTGTCGCGTACAGCAGGAAATCGTAGAACTCGATTGTGGTCCCCAGATAGCTGGAGAAGACCACGCGCCGGCGGTCACGGACCACTGTGCGATCAGTGATCGCGGAATTCGGGTTTGGTGATGACATCATTGTCACTTTCTGCGAAGGGATGGGGTGTTACCAAACGACGGGCAGGCTCGTGAGACCCCGGAAGACCCAGCCGTCCCATGTTTCGGGTCTGGACTGGTCCAGCCGTAGGCCGGGAAGCTCCCGGTACAGCAGAGGTACGGCGATCTCACCGATGGCCTTCTGTGCGGCCCACTTGCCGGCGCACTGGTGCACCCCTGCGCCGAAGGCCAGATTGGTGCCACTGGGCCGATGGATGTCGAAGACGTCGGGCTGAGTGAACTGCCCTGGATCACGGTTGGCTGAGGCAAGAATCATGCCGATCTGCGTCCCAGCCGGTATGACGACGCCGTGAAGATTGATATCGGCGGCGCTCTGGCGCGTAATCATGCCAATCGGCGAGAAAAGTCTGGTCGCCTCGGTGAAGACTTGCTTCCAGAGTTCAGGGTTAGCCAGGACCTCCGCTTTCTGCTCGGGTGAACGTTCCAGCAGCCAGACCATGTTGGTGATCATGTGCTGTGGTTCGTTCATGCCCCCGGAGATCGTCAACTTGACGTTGTTGCGGACTTGTTCTTCTGCCATACCTGCTTCCAGCAGCATGGAAGTGATGGAGGGATCGGGCCGTCTGCGCAGCCGGGCGACTGTCTCATCCAAAGCGGCATCGCACTCGGCTCTGGAGCGTTCACATCGGTCCCAGATTTCCTGCTTGTCCAACACATTGCCGGTCCCGGCAATAAAATCAATTGACCACCGCGCCAAATCCATTGGCTCTACGTCTGGCATTCCCAGCATGTCGCAAAGATTCTTCGCTGCTACCGGTGCGGCGTATGCGGTGTTTAGATCCGCGGCGCCCCGGCCGTTGAAGATCATTTCTTCCAAGTACCTGCGGGCATTTATTTCAAACTTGTCGGCCCAAATATCCATGATCTGTTTCGGTCTCAACGTCCGGTTCATTGGAGCCCGCTCGGCTGCGTGTTCAGGATCGTCCTTGCGAATCAAGGGGCGCCCGCCCAGGGCTTTGGCCATGGTTCCGCCTGCCACGTTTGAGGAGAAGACCTCGGGATGGCGCTCCCCGAAACTGCAGCCCTCAAAGGATGAAACAAGGACCTTTTTTACGAGCGGCGCCCAAACCACAGGAGCCTCACGGCGAAGGCGCTCATAACTGGGATATGGGTTATGAGCCAGGTCTGCCGGATCGAGCCAGTCGGCAGTGGGCAGGTCCAGCGGCACAGCTGTTGTTGTCATGATTGGGTCCGGCCTTTCCACAGAGTCTTGATTCCCGAAAGTATGATCTGAGTCACGCCAGATAGGCCTGGCGATTCGTATCAAACGAAAAAGAGGGACTAAATGGCGAAATCCTCGCGGGGGCAATCGGGGCTTTCCAGGGCTGTGCGGGTATTGGAGGCGTTCGATTCATCACGCAGTGAGCTGACCCTGACACAGGTGGCTGCCCGCACCTCAATGGCGCCGAGTACTGTGCATGGGATTGTCGCCGAACTTCTAGGGCTCGGGCTGCTGGAGCGCCGGGGCCGCGAGCTCATCCTGGGTGTGAAGCTCTGGGAGTTAGCGGTCCGCGCCCCGGGTGTTTTCGGGCTGCGTGAGACTGCGCTGCCGTATTTGGAAAAGCTGCGTGACAAACTCCTCCAGCATGCCCAGCTGGGCATCCTCCAGGGAGCAGAGGTTCTGTATTTGGAACGGCTTTCGTCTCCGGAATCGGCTGTCAACTTCACTACGGTTGGAGGCCGGATGCCCTGGTATGCCACTTCAAGCGGACTCGTACTGGTCGCTGGACAGAGTCCGGAAGAAGAGGATCGAATTCTGGGCCTTCCCCGCCCGCGCTACGCGGCGGAGCCCGCACAAAGCGCTGCGACACTCCGGGCCCGCTTGGCCAAAGTGCGGGTTGAGGGTCACGCCGTGACCAACGGCTTCATTCACCCGGACTCCACCGCAATCGCAGTCCCGGTGAGAGGGCCATACGGTCGAACCGTTGCAGCCTTGGCCGTTGTTGTCCCCGCAGACGGATTTCACCTCGAACCGGTGATGGCTGTACTCGCGCCAGCGGCGCGGACAGTGGGTCTCCAGCTAATGAAGTCCTTGACGGGCCAGATGGGAAGTCTGGCTGGCGAATACAGATGAGATGCATCCGATGGGGGATGCCCTCTGTGAGTGCGGGGGTCACGGGTTGCAAACCCAAGTCCAGAAGGCCCTGAACCGGCTCAGGGGAGGCCTGTGGCAAAGTGCACAACAGGCCCCTCGATCGGCATGAATAAGCGGAAGTCTAGCGCGGTTACAGTTCCTCCCCAAAGGTCTCGATTTGATATCGATTGAGACCCGTCTTAGGTTAGATATGTGCCCGATACGGGACGAAGTCGGATCCAAGAAGAGTCCGCTGAGGCTGATCCGGCCGGCCGGCACCCATACGAGATGGTGCGGCCGACAAGAATGCAAGGTGCCCCGCGCCACCAGACGTCGCCGCGGTGGGAGCACCTGAACCTGAACTCTAGTAGTCGGGGTAGGCGACGGCGTTGTGAAGCCCGGGGACGGGCAGAACGCATGGTGGACCCTAGGAGCAGATACAGCTGATGAAGAACTCGAAGATTACCCGTTACGTTCGCCGTGGACTTGCTGCTGCTGTTGTGGCTGGCGCAGGCCTCACCTTTGCTGGGCCCGGTGCCCAGGCGGCCGATGCGAGTACTTGGGACGCCCTGGCGCAGTGTGAGAGCGGCGGCAACTGGAACACGAACACCGGCAACGGTTTCTCCGGTGGCCTGCAGTTCACGCCTTCCACCTGGGCGGCCTACGGTGGAACCGGCAGCCCCGAAAACGCTTCCCGCGAGCAGCAGATCGCTGTTGCCGAAAAGGTCCTGGCAGGCCAGGGCTGGGGCGCATGGCCTGCATGCTCCGCCAAGCTGGGTCTTTCCGGCGGCGCTACCGGAGTGACCTCCGCAGCCCCCGAAGTAACCACCCAGAGCCAGTACGTGGCTCCCGAGCAGACCGCTCCGGCCGCTCCGGTGGAGACCTACGTTCCGGAGACCCCGGTGCAGGAAGTTGCTCCGGCCCCGACCTACACTGAGCCGGCCCCGGTTGCACCCGTTGCACCCGTAGCACCGGTTGAGGCTCCTGCCCAGGCCCCGGTGGCTCCGGTCCAGGCCCCTGCAGTGAGCGGTGACACCTACACCATCCAGGCCGGCGACACGCTGTCCACCATTGCCGAAAAGCTTGGCATTGAAGGCGGGTGGCAGGCCCTGTACGCCGCCAACGCTGACACGATCATCCACCCCGACCTCATCTTCACCGGCGAGGTCCTGCAGCTCCCCGCCTAAGGCGGTGCTGTCTGAGAACGGCTGGACTCCCTCGGGAGTCCGGCCGTTCCGTCGTTAACCCGGCTACCCGCCGGCGATGGATTGCAGGATCAGTACTTCGGAGCCCGGGCCGACGGCACTGCGCTGCCGGTCCAGCCCGCGGATGTCCTGGCCGTCTATATAGATGTTCACGAACCGCCGGACCGTCCCGGTCTCGTCCCGGATCCGGCGTTCCAGAACCGGATAACGGGCACCCAGTCCGTCGAGGAGCGTTCCGACAGTGAGTCCCTCGCTGCCGGGCAGCGTCAGCTCCCGGTGTCCCTCTGCCGTGGATGCCAGGACCTCCGGAAGCAGAACCCGAACTTCCCCCGCGCTCAAAGGCCCGTTACTCCGGTGGCAGCTGCGCGAACGCACAGCACATCGGGGAGGTTGGAAGTGACCAGGTGAAAGGTCGACCCTTCATCGGCGCTGGCGTACACATCACCCGCCCTGGTGCCGAAGTACACACCCACTGGGTCCGCGGCATCCACGGCGGCCGCATCACGCAGGATCGCATTGAACTCAGCATCGGGCAGGCCCGCATCCTGGCGGGTCCACGACTCTCCGGCCTGGGTGCTGCGGTAAACCGCCAGGTGCCCATCGGGCGGTATGCGTTCGCCGTCTGCGACCAGCGGGATGGTCCAGATGGTCCCGCCGGTGCGCGGATGGGAGAGCATCACGAAACCAAAATCCGCCGGCAGCCCGTCGGCGATCGAAATCCATGTTTCGCCCGAATCATCTGAGCGGTACACGCCGTGGTGGTTCTGCGCGTACAGGCGGCCTGGGGTCTCGGCGTCGCGCGCCACCTTGTGGACGCACTGGCCGAATTCCGGATTCGGGTCCGGCAGAAAGTAGGCGGAGATGCCTTGGTTCCGTGCCTGCCAGCTGTCTCCGCCGTCGTCGGAGCGGTAGACACCGCCGGAACTGATGGCTACGTGCACAGTGTCATCCGCCGGGCTCGGCAGGACAGTGTGCGCGGCTGCTCCGCCGTAGCCGGCGCCCCAGTCGGCGCGGTGCGGATGGTCCCACAGGCCCCGGTTCAGCTCGAAGCTGCTTCCCCCGTCCGTGGATTTCCAGACCGAGATCGGTTCGCAGCCGGCCCAGACCACCCCCGGCCGCTCTGCGGAGTCCGGCTGCAGTTGCCAGATCCGTCCCAGGGATTCACCGGTCCCGGTGGGAAAGGCGATGGCGCCGTCCTCGGGTTCGGTCCAGGTCTCGCCAAGGTCATCCGAGATCACCACGGTCGGCCCCCAATGCTCGGAGAGCAGCCCGGCAAGAATCCGCGGCGGAGAAGTCCGGGTGTCCAAGGCAACGCTGGCCACCTCGTTCATCAGGAAAAAGGGTCCGCTGAGACTCCAGTCAGCGCGGTCCTTGCTGCGGGCCAGCCAGAGCCCCTTGCGTGTGCCGATGGCCAGGACAGTTTCCTCCGTCTGCGTCATGGGTGACATTGGACCATCCGGCCTGCTGCCGGGCAAGGGGGATCCGGCAGCCCAGCCGCCACAGCCGGCAGACAGGGGGAGGTGCCGGCGACGCCGGATCCGTCGTGGAAAAGAGGTTGGGAAAACCCAACCGATAGGATAAGCCGCATGGGCGCCCCCTTCGGCGCCCCCGGGAGCACCCGCCACGCGATGGCTGCTCCCGGTTATACGAAGCGGCGTGTCGAGGCGGCCCATGGGCCGCCTCCGCGCTGTGTGACACGAGGCCGAAAGGCCGGAAAGGCAGCCTTGACTGCACGAATTGCCATTATCGGAGCCGGCCCCAGTGGCATGGCCCAGCTCAGAGCGTTTGAGTCGGCGGCCCGGGAGGGCCTGGAAATCCCCGAGATTGTCTGCTTTGAAAAGCAGGATGACTGGGGAGGCCAATGGAACTACTCCTGGCGCACCGGGATCGACGGATACGGTGAGCCCGTCCACTCCAGCATGTACCGCAATCTCTGGTCCAACGGACCGAAGGAGGCCCTCGAGTTCGCTGACTACACCTTCGACGAGCACTTCGGCCGGCCTATCTCCTCCTATCCGCCGCGGGCGGTCCTCTGGGACTACATCAACGGCCGGGTCAGCAAAACGGACGTCCGCAAGTGGGTGCGCTTTGCGCATGCCGTCCGCTGGGTGAAGGAGGTCGACGGCGGCTTTGAGGTCACCGTTGAGGACCTGCGGGCTAAAACAACGACGACGGAACGCTTCGACCGTGTGGTGGTGGCCACCGGCCACTTCTCCGTCCCGAACGTCCCCGACTTTGACGGCATTGAGACCTTCCCCGGCTCACTGCGCCACGCCCACGATTTCCGCGGTGCGGAGGCGCTCGCCGGCAAGGACGTCCTGCTGGTTGGCGCCAGCTATTCCGCCGAGGACATCGGCGTGCAGGCGTTCAAGATGGGTGCGAAGTCCGTCACGATGAGCTACCGGACGGCTCCGATGGGTCTGGACTGGCCGGACAGCATGGAGGAACTGCCGCTGCTGGAACGCTTCGAGGGTGAGACCGTGCGGTTCTCCAACGGTGAGCCCCGCCGCTTCGATGCAGTGATCCTGTGCACCGGATACCTGCATAAGTATCCGTTCCTGCCGGCCGACCTCGCCCTGGACTCCCCGAACAACGTCTACCCCGAACGCCTGTACCGGGGCGTGGTGTGGGAAGGGAACCCGCACCTTTACTACTTGGGCGCCCAGGACCAGTGGTTCACCTTTAACATGTTCGATGCGCAGGCCTGGTATGTGCGGGACCTGATTCTTGGTACCGCGGACCTGCCGTCCGAGGCCGGCCGCCTGCAGCATCAGGCGCAGTGGCTGGCCCGCTTCCGGGCCATCGGCAGCGCCGCAGACGAGGTGCGGTTCCAGGCTGACTACATCAGCGACCTGGTGGGAGCGACGGACTATCCGGAATTTGACCTCGACCGCGTCGTCGAGGTGTTCCTCGCCTGGAAGCAGGACAAGAAGGAGAACATCCTCACCTACCGCGACGGCGTGCACACCTCCGTCCTGACAGGCACCGAGTCGGTGGTCCACCACACCCCGTGGCTGAGCGAGCTGGACGACTCCCTGGAGCGCTATCTGTCCGAGCCGGCAGAGGACGAGATCGCCCGGATTGTCCGCGGGAACACCGCAGCGGAGCCTGCCGGACAGTAACCGGTCAGCACAACCCTTTCCGCGGGACGGCAACCCGCCGTCCCGCGGGTCGAAGGCCGGCGGTCAAGCGGCCCAGATGGAAATTGTGGGGCCGGTGGACTAAGGATGGAGGAATGGTTCCCGCACCCCGGCCCTCCGAGTCCGTTTGATCTATATAGACCCGCCCCTGTGGCCTGCGCACAATACACACTTCTCCCACCTGGTCTCCGACACCTCGCTGGAGGAGCTGCACGCCTTTGCCGACGCCGCCGGCATCTCCCGCCGGGCATTCGACCAGGACCACTATGACGTTCCCGCGCACCGGCATGCGGACCTGGTGGCCGGGGGAGCCACCGCTGTCGACGGCGCTGCCCTGGTCCGGGTGCTGATCGCCAGCGGACTGCGGATCCCGGCCCGTGAACGCGCCGCCTCCCTGGTGCACCCGCTGCGCCAGCGCTGGGAGGCGCTGCTGCCCGGGGCGCCGGAGCTGGGAGTCGAACTCCTGAACCGGTGGGGCGAGCCGCACCGCCGCTACCACGACCGCCGCCACCTGCTCCAAGTCTTGGAAGCCCTGCACCGCCTGGACTGTGAGGACCGTCCGGTTTTGCTCGCGGCCTGGTTTCATGACGCGGTGTACGACGGCGTGCCCGGCGCAGATGAGGAAGCCTCCGCCGCGCTGGCCGAGCAGCTGCTGCCGGCCACCGGCGCGGGCAGCAGCGACGTGGCCGAGACCGCCCGGCTGGTCCGCCTGACAGTGGGCCACGACCCGGACCCCGGGGACGGCCGGGGTGCGCTGCTTTGCGACGCTGATCTGGCCGTCCTGGGCCGGGAGCCGGGCGGTTATGACCGGTATGCCGCAGACATTCGCCTGGAGTACCGGCACATCGACGATGCGTCCTTCCGTTCCGGACGTAGCGCGGTCCTGGCGGCACTGCTGGGCCGGGAACGGCTCTTCCACACACGCCGGGGCGAGGAAATGTGGGGCAGCCGCGCGCGCAGCAACCTGCGGCGGGAACTCACTGCCCTCTCCAGGTCCGGCCCCTTGAGGATCCAGCCGGCCTCCCCGGACGGGGAAGCAGGGATCCCCGGTGCCTGAACAGACAGCAGGATTCCCCGGCCACGAGCGCGGAAGCGCCGGCTACCGCGGGGTGCTGGTCGGCCTGGCGGCCGCCGGAATAGCGACCTTCGCCCAGCTCTACTCGGTGCAGGGCCTGCTGCCCCAACTGGCCGCCGACTTCGGCGTCACTGCCGCGACCGCAGCCCTCAGCGTCTCGGCGGCGACCCTGGGGCTTGCCGCCGCCGTTATCCCCTGGTCCGCTGCGGCCGACCGCTACGGCCGGCTGCCAATTATGCGCTCGGCCATCGTGGCCGCCGTCGTACTGGGACTGCTGGTTCCGCTGGCCCCGGATTTTCCGGCCCTCCTGCTCCTGCGCTTCGCAGAAGGCGCTGCCCTCGGTGGAATTCCGGCTGTCGCACTGGCCTACCTGAGTGAAGAAGTCAGCCCCGTCCACACCGCCGTCGCCGCGGGCACCTACGTCTCGGGAACCACGATCGGCGGGCTGACCGGCAGGATCGTGGCCGCCCCGGTCGGGGAATATACCGATTGGCGCATAGGTGTGGCCGTGGTCAGCCTCCTAGCGGCGGTGGCCGCCGTCGTGTTTATGCTGGCGGCACCGCGGCAGCTTGGCTATAGGCCCCGCAGCCGGCACGACGGCGGCCCCGGCCTGGGTGCCCGGCTCGCCGGTAACCTGCGGTCGCCCCGCCAGCTGGTGCTTTACGCCCAGGCTTTCCTGCTCATGGGTGGTTTCGTGGCGGTGTACAACTACCTGGGCTTCCGGCTCGGGATGCCGCCCTTTAACCTGCCGCAGGCCCTGGCCAGTTCACTGTTTCTTGCCTACCTGGCCGGCACCTGGTCTTCCCGGGCCGCCGGAAAGGCCGCCGGACGGCTGGCCGGCGGCCGCAGGAACGTGCTGCTGGCCAGTACCGCGGTGATGGCTGCCGGTCTGGCGGTTACGCTGCTGCAGACGCTGCCGGCGGTGATCACCGGACTGGTGGTCTTTACCGCCGGGTTCTTCGGAGCCCATGCGGTGGCTTCCGGCTGGGTGCCGGTGCTGGCAGCAGAAGGCCGGGCGCAGGCCTCCTCGCTGTATAACCTCGCCTACTACGGCGGTTCCAGCCTGCTGGGCTGGGCGGGCGGGTTCTTCTTCCAGGGGGCAGGCTGGGCGGGGCTGGCCGGATTTGTCGGCGTACTGATGCTCCTGGCTGCCCTTCTCGCTGCGACCCTGCCCGGCCGCGCGGGAAGCCGGAACCGCCACACGGCCGGCCGTAGGCTGGAGGAGTGAAAACCCGGGACCCTGCATCGAACCGTGGCCTTGGCCGGCAGATCCTTGCCCTTGCCCTGCCGGCCCTCGGCGCGCTTATTGCCGAGCCGCTGTTTCTGCTGGCCGATGCCGCGATCGTCGGGCACCTCGGTGTGAACCAGCTGGCCGGGGTGGGCCTGGCGTCGACTGTGCTGCAGACCGCCGTGGGCCTGATGGTGTTCCTGGCCTACTCGACCACCGGCACCGTGGCTCGGTACCTGGGCGGGGACCGGCGCCGGGACGCGGTGGCCGCCGGCCGCGACGGGATCGCCCTCGCGGTGCTGCTGGGTGTTGTACTCTCCGCCGCCGCGATCCTGCTGGCGCCCTGGCTGGCCGGTGCGATGGGTGCCGAGGGGGAGGTGCTGCGCTACGCCGTGGATTACCTGCGCTGGTCAGCGCCAGGGCTGACGGCCATGCTGGTGGTGCTGGCCGCCACGGGCGTGCTGCGCGGTTTTCAGGACACCAAGACTCCGCTGGCCGTTGCGGTGGCCGGGTTCAGCGTGAACATCGGCCTGAACTTCCTGCTCGTTTACGGACTGGGCCTTTCCGTGACCGGTGCGGCGCTGGGGACCAGCATCAGCCAGTGGGGCATGGCCGCGGTTTACCTGGTGATGGTGGTGCGCATGGCGCGGCGGGAATCGGTCTCCCTCCGGCCAGTGGCGTCCGGGATCCTCGCCAGCCTGCATGTGGGCTCCTGGCTGATGCTCCGTACCCTCAGCCTGCGGATCGCGGTGCTCGCCGCCGTCTTCGTCGCCACCGCCCAGGGCCCGGTTTCCCTCGCAGCGCATCAGCTGGTCATGACCTTCTTCACGTTCCTGGCGTTCGCGCTCGACGCGCTCGCCATCGCCGCCCAGGCGATGATCGGCAAGGAACTTGGTGCCGGGAACCGCCGCTCAACCCGGGAGCTGACCCGGAAGATGAGTGCATGGGGCGTTGGCTTCGGCGTAATCACCGGCGTGCTGCTGGCAGCGGCAGCACCGTTTGTGGGCTGGATCTTTACACCGGACCCGGGCGTGCAGCAGGCTCTGACGGCCGGTCTGTGGGTCCTGGCCGCAGCACAGCCGGTCTGCGGCCTGGTCTTTGTCCTGGACGGCGTGCTGATCGGGGCAGGAGACGCGAAGTACCTGGCCCTGACCGGCGTCGTAAACCTGCTGGCCTATCTTCCGCTGCTGTGGTGGGTCTATTCCGCCGGGCTCGAAGGCGGCGCCGGGATCGCCTGGCTCTGGGCCGCGTTTGGGCTCGGATACATGACCGCTCGAGCCCTGACGCTCTCCTGGCGGGCGCGCGGGGAGGCCTGGATGGTGACCGGTGCGGCACCGGGGAACCGGAAGGACTAAGCTAAGGATCGGCCGGAACGGCCGCCAAGCGAACTGAAAGCGGAGGCCAACCGTGGGCGTATCCCACCCCAAGGCACCTTGGATTCCCATCCTGCTGCGTTCCGTCATTGCGGCGGTCTACGGAGCATTGACCATTTTCTGGCAGGAACCGACCCTTCCGGTGCTCGCCGCCGCCGGAGGCATCTACCTGGTACTGACCGGCGTCAGTGTCTGGCGGATGGCTGCCCTGGCCCGGGCTTCGCAGGTTCCTGCGGTCCCCGCCGCGTTGCTGGCGGCCGCCGCCATTTACGCTGCGGCCGGCGTTATTGTGGCTGTCTTCCAGTCCAATGAGGTCTTTGCCTATGTTGCTGCGGCTGCCCTGCTCATAGGCGGAGCCATCGAACTCGTGTTCTGGTACCGCGCCCGGAAACTGTTCGTCCCGGCCCGTGACTGGCTCATCACCGGAGTGGTTGGAATCGGCGCAGGTGTGCTGCTTCCGGTGTTCCTCGCCCTGCCCGAAGGCAGCCAGGTTCAGGCCCTGCTCGGCGTCAGCGGCGGAGCCGCCGTCATCACCGCAGTCATTCTTGCGATCTCCGGACTGGGGCTGCGCCATGACGCCAGCCTGACCCGGGACAGCAAGGAAGCCTCGCAGGCACTAAACTAGAACTACCCGCGCTCTTCTACCTCAGGTAGAAGAGTGCCCCAAACGATATTGCAGGAGGACAGATAGTGGCGAAGAGCCAGCCCGGTGGGCCGCAGAAACGGAATTCCGTGAAAGCCCCGCTGGTTTTCTCCGCAGTCCTGGCCGTCATCGCCGGTATCACCACCATGATCTTCGCCACCGGCGGAGCTACCAAGGAACTGCGGCTTGACCTAGGCCTGACCGCAGCGGGCATTGCGTTTATCGCTTCGCTGCTGATTTCTTCGCTCCTGCTGATGACCGAGAAGCCGAATCCGGAACACCTCAGCGAAGGGTCCGGCATCCACCGTGCCTCCGCCAAGATCCCCGGCGGCGCAGGCAGCGTAGGCGGGCCCGCTTCCAAGGATCCTGTCCAGGATGTCCAGGACTCCGGAACCTCCACACCTGATTCGGATCCGGATTCAGCCGGGAAGGCCTAGTTTCGCAGTCCCACCTGGGGCTGTTTCAGGAAAGCTAGCGGCGCTTCCGTTTTTTCCGGGATGGCCGGTCGGTCTTCTCGGGAAGGTGAATGCCGGGCTCGCGTGCCCGCGGCTCATTCAGTAGCTGGTCCAGACCGGTTTCCTCGGCCGCGTCCGGGTCTGTCGGATTGCTGGCAGGCCGCGCCCGTTTCAGCCGACGGGACTCCCGTCTGTGCAGGACCAAGGCAGCAACTGCTGCTGCCGCGGCCACGGCGCTGAGCAGTGCTGCCAGGGCGTTCAGGTACAACCAGGCGAACGTCAGCAGCGACGGAACCGAGGCAGGCAACCGGAGCAGCCCAAGAGCCGAGAGCACCCAGAACAGGATGCAGGCGCCGATCACGGCCCAGGCGGCGAGGGGCGGCAGTGTGGAACGCAGTCTTTGCTCCATGGGATGCTCCTGGAGGCAGGCGGGGAATGCCGTGCTGCTCGATCCACTCAGTCTAGGAGCGGATGTTCCTTGGATGCGCCCCGAAGAGGGCGAAACGGGGTGCGTCAGGGGTTGTTTGTGGCCAGCGGGGTTCCCACCCCGGTGGACTCGGCTACTGCCACGGGTACGTTGGCGGGAAGTGTCGCACCGGCCAAGGCCGTGCGCAGCTGCTCCACCTGCCCTGCCGGCACGAAGGCGGTGATGCCGGTCTGGCCGCTGGAACTGATTTTGTGAAGTGCCACCCCGGCTGCAGTTCCAGTGTCCTGGACAAGGCGCAGTGCGGCCTGCAGTTCCGCGGCGGAGAATGCCGCCTGCACCGGGACGGCTCCGGTGGCTCGGATGGCCTCGAAAAAGGACGTGTCCGTGACCGCCACGTGCAGCAGGCCATCAGCGACCCACGCATCGGTATAAGCCGCGCCAAGTGCCTTCTTGAGGGCCATGTTGGTTTCCACCGGATCTGCCATGCCGTCCTCCGTGTGTGATTCTTCGGCTCCGGCGGAAGGTAATCCGGCCTTCGGAGCGGCCGGAATCCCCGGCCCCTCGACAACTGCAGGTTCTGAAGACGTGGCGTCTGCTCGTCCCGCAGTGGAGGACTCCGGCTCCGGTGCAGGGCCGCAGCCCGCCAGCGGCAGCAGCAGAGCGCCAATGACCACGCCACGCACCAGCACCGCCGGTGTGGACCGCGGACGGGCAGCGGAACTCGAACGGACCGCGGGCAGCGGGCCGGCTTTGGCATCGAACCGAACTGACTGCACCGGAGCTCCTCCCTTTCCATCTGACCCGCAGGGCTCTCCCAGTATTGGCCCATGCCGGAGATCTTGCCAGACCAAAACGGTCCGGGTTCCGCTAAGGCGGATCCCGGACCGTTTTGTGAGTGGGGCTAGCGGGTGCTGCTGCGCCGGCGGCGGCTAATGCCTACGCCTGCCGCTCCGCCCAGAAGCAGGACTCCTGCTGCTGAGAGCAGTGCGGTGGTGGTGCCGCTTGCTCCCGTGCTGGGCAGCTTGCCGCCCGGACCCGGGTTGACCACACCGGCAATCTGGAGTGCCGTGACGCGGACATTGGCAGTCGCCGCGGCGGATCCGATGCCGTTGAGTTCCTGGGTAGCGGTGATGACGTAGTCACCGGCGCCCCACGTTCCCAACTCCACGGTCCAGTTGCCATCTGCATCCACCACAGCGGTGGGATCAGCGTCACCGACGGTCAACGTGAGCGTTGCTCCGGGGACGCCGGTTCCGGAGATGGTCTCCGGCGCCGTCGCTTCGGTGAAGACTTCCCCGTCCCGCAGCGATGTGATGGCCGGAGCCGGGTAGATCACGCTGAAGGTGGTGGTGGCCACCGGGGAAGCGGTCTTCCCCTGAATGCCGTCCTGGCTGGCCGCGACAACGTAGTTTCCCTGGGACAGCGGTTCGTCCAGCTGGACCGAGAAGGCCCCCTGGGCGTTAGCCGTGGCGGTTAGGACCTGCGGGTCGGCGGCTGCCCGGGCCTGGGCTTCACCTGCCTCGCCGTTAGCGGGAGCGACCTCCAGCGTCACGGTGGCCTCAGGATCCGCGAGCCCTTCGATGACCCGGAGTTCGTTCACGACGGACGCTCCGTCTGCAGGGTTGGTCAGGACCGGGGCAGCCAGTGCAGAGTGCTTCACGATCACGTTGTACGTCGTGGTCTTGGACTTGTTGAATCCGATGGTGGCTGTGGCCGTGATTTTCGCGTCGGCGCCGTCGGCAACCGTGCGGGGAACCTTCATGGACCAGGTTCCGTTGTCCGCGGCCGGGATTTCGGCGGTGCCTCCATTGACGGTGACCTTCACCGTCGATCCGGCCGGCGCCGTGCCGGTCAGTACCTGGTCGGTCTGGACCGTAGCGCCGTCTTTGACGTCGAGCGTCGGCGCCGCGACGTGCAGGGCTACGGTGTAGCCGCCGGTGAGGGAGAGTGCTGACGTCAGGTCTGCGGCTCCCACCGTGTCGATGGTTCCGTCGCCGTTCTTGTCGAATCCTCCGCTCACCAGGCCGAGAGCGGTGTTGCCCGCAATGACCGGACCGCCGGAGTCACCCTTCGCTGCCACCACTGTGGACTCGAAGCCCAGGACGGCACGCACATCTTTTTGGTCGGCCGGGTAGTTGGGGCCGCCAACCCCAAAGACAGCAAGCTCGGTGACCGTGCCGCACTGCCAGCCCGTGGTCAATCCGGAGCGGCAGACCGGCAGCCCGGCGACAGCGGTTCCAGTGCCGGTGATCTGCGTTGTGGTCTCGGAAAGTCCACTGGCGGCCCACTGGGTAACTTCAGGCAGCAAATCCAGGTCCTTGTTGATGCCGTCAATGACAGCGACGTCCGTGCCGACGATCCCCGGGGCGTTCCCCGGACCACCGAAGACGGAGGTGCCGAACGTTCCAAGTGGTGTGGTCGGCAGTCCGGTGCCGGACGCGGGAGCCAGGTACGTGTTCTTGATGCCGCCGTCATCGGTGCAGTGGCCGGCCGTGATGACAGCCGGTTCACCTGCCGGGTTCCAGCCGTTGAAGCCGATCGAGCAGGAGCCGAAAAGCTGCCCGCCCCCGGCGGCGGGGCCGGCGTCGCCCAGATAGCCCTGACCGCCGTAGACGTCCTCCAGAGCCTTTCCGGGGCCGGAGGCTGGTTTGGCCACGACGTTCGTGTAGTCGTCGGCGAATTCCTTCGGAGTGGGTGCGTCGGAATCCTGCAGGGTCCGTGCCGAAGCTGCGGCGGGTTCTTCCGGCGCAATGACATTGATGGTGAAGCCGTCGCGGCCGAGGCTGATGGACTGGAGTCCCTCGACGCCCACACTGGCGATGTAGTCCTGTGCCAGGGCGGCCAGGTCGGTAGCGGTGCGGGTCGCCTCAGGGGTTTCCGCGGCTGACTCTGCGGGTGCGGGTTCAGGTGAAGGCTCGGTTGAAGGGGCCGGAGCCGGCGCTGTCTCGGTGGGAGTGGGAGTGGGGGAGGCAGAAGTGCTGCTGCCATCCGTAGCCGTCTCGGCGTCGGGAGTTTCTTCGGCTGGCTTTTCGGGGGTGGCGGGTGCCTCGAGCCGGGCGTCCAGCTCCTCGGCCAGGGCTTCCAGCGCCGGGCCGGATCCGTAGATGACGATTTCCGCGTCTTCAAGGGCCAGTCCGGCGAAGCCGTCCGTGGCCTGGAGCTGCGGCAGGGCCGCGGCGGCGCGCTGTCCCAGTTCACCCGCCTTCTGGAATTCCTCCTCGGTTATCCCGAGGTCGCGCTGCAGCGCCTCGGCCAGGCCGGGCGGCAGGGCGCCGGGAAGTTGGGCGGATCCTTCTGCTGCTGGGGATGCCGCCGGCTGGGATGCGGCCGGCTCCTTTGGTTCGCCAGCGCCGGGTGCCGCTTGGGCCGGCATTCCGATCATGGCGCCGCCGACCACCAGGGCTGCGGTGACGGCCACGGCGCGCACTGGGCCGGACCTGACTAGTGACGTTCTCCTCATTGAATACCCCCATCAGACGTGAGCCATGCTCATGCTGCCCGGGCATGCCTGAAGAAGAACCAGCACCGGGAATCCGAGACTTATTTGGCATTCCGGTGACATAGAAGGGTCCCGGAACTGACCCGGAGCCGAGCCACAAAATCCGGAAATGGCAATTGGTAAGGTTACTTCGTGCCCGTCAGGGTGAAGATTGCCGCAGCCGGTAGGCGCGCACGTTTTCGCGGTTGCCGCAGTTTCCGCTGCCGCAGTACCTTCGGGACCGGTTGCGGGACAGGTCGATCAGGACGTCGCCGCAGTCTGAGGCAGCACACACGCGCAGCCTCCCAAGTTCCCGTGCACGGACGACGTCGGCAAGTGCCATCGCGGCCTCCGTTGCCATGCGATCGGCCAGGGCGGCCTCCGGAGGTGTGCAGTGCAGATGCCAGTCCCAGCCGTCATGCCGGACCAGCTGCGGCAGTGCCCGGGAAGCGCTGAGGAGGCGGTTGATGCCTTCAACCAGTGATTCTTCCGGGAGCGTCCAGAGTTCGCGAAGGTCAGTCCGAAGCCGGAGCACGGCCTTTAGCTCAGCGGGGGTATGGGTCCGGGATCCGGAGAAACGCTCCTGTTCCAGGAACCGGGTGAGGCCAGCGTCATCAACAAGGGGATCAGGGTCCTCGGAGGCCGTGTTGGCCAAGGCGGCGGCGGTTACCAGCGCCACCTCCGTGTCATAAGTGAAAAGCATCTTGACTCCTGACATTGACCACCCTAGTGTCACTAGCATAGGCCCATTTAGCTCGTGACAAGCTGGTGACAAGTTCGGGATGTTGCCCAATTGGGGGGCGGGCCGCTTCCTCGAAAGGTCCGTCATGGAACAGCCCAAATCCGCGTCACGCGCGCTGTCGCCCGCTGCTGCAGCCGGTGCCTCCGGCATTCTTATCGCGCTTCTCTCCTCGGCCGTTTTCGGCCTTTCCGGGTCCTTTGCCAAATCACTGATGGAAGCAGGCTGGACACCGGCCACCGCCGTCGCGTTCCGCATGGGCGGCGCTGCCCTGGTACTGCTGGTCCCTGCCCTTATTGCGCTGCATGGCCGCTGGTACCAGGTCCGGCAGAACTGGAAAACCATCGGCCTGTTTGGCCTGGTGGGTGTGGCGGGGTGCCAGTTCTTCTACTTCAACGCAGTGGAACGCCTGTCCGTGGGCGTAGCCCTGCTGCTGGAATTTCTGGCCCCCGTGCTGATGGTGCTGTGGATGTGGTTCCGCAGCCGCCGTCGCCCCGGAACCGCCACCATCTTCGGCGCCGCGGCCGCCGTCGTCGGACTGGTCCTGGTCCTTGATCTGGGCGGTGACCTGCGGGTGGACCCCCTTGGGGTCGCCTGGGGCCTGGCTGCCGCCGTCTGCCTGGCGATGTACTTCTTTATTACCGCCAAGCAGAACGACACCCTCCCGCCGCTGGTGCTGACCACGGGCGGGCTGCTGGTTGGCGCCGGAACCATGCTGCTGCTCGGCCTGACGGGACTCCTGCCTACCGGGTTCAGCACGGCGGACGTGGAGCTGGCCGGCTGGGTGACCCGGTGGTGGGTTCCGCTGATCGGCCTGGTGCTGCTCTCCACAGTGCTGGCCTACGTCACCGGGATCATCGCTGCCCGTGCCCTCGGGCCCCGGGTAGCCTCCTTCGTCTCCCTCACCGAGGTGCTTTTTGCCGTGCTGTGGGCCTGGCTGCTGCTTTCGGAGCTGCCGCGGACCATCCAGCTGGTCGGCGGGGCCCTGATTGTGACGGGACTTGTCCTGGTCCGGTCGGACAAGCACACGGACCTGCCCGACGTCGGGGCGGAGGAGGCCCCGGAAACTTCGGACCAGGTCACGGGGCGGCGGCGCTTGTAAGGGCCGGGTCCGGTAGGCTCACCGGCAACGAAAGCGGCTCGAGTAAACGGGGGAAACTGTGAAGACTGACCATTCCGCACCGCGGGATACCCGGCCGGGACCGGCTGCGCTCCGTAACCGGAGATCCGTGCGCAGGGCAACTGCGGCAGGCTCCGAATGAGCCCCAGCCCATCCCGGACGGCCTCGAGGTCCCCCTGGCTGAAACTGGCGTGGATGGTGCCCGTGGCACTGCTGGTGCTCGCCGGCGTCGTCCTGGCCGCCCGCTGGCTCCGGGACACGCCTGCACTGCAGGACTTCCTGGCCCAGTATCCGGGATTCTCTCCGCTCCCTGACGGTGCCCCGGTCGGGATTCCGGCGTGGGTGGGATGGCAGCATTTCCTCAATTCCCTGCTGCTCCTGCTGATCATCCGCTCGGGCTGGCTGATCCGGACCCGTCAGCGGCCCATCGGGTCGTGGACCCGGAACAACAAAGGCCTGATCCGCACCAAAAACCCGCCGAAGCGAATCAGCCTGGACCTCTGGTTCCACCTCAGCCTGGACGTGCTCTGGGTCCTGAATGGCCTGATTTTCTACGTCCTGATTTTCGCCACCGGCCACTGGGTGCGGCTGGTGCCCACCAGCTGGGATGTGTTTCCCAACGCCGCCTCCGCCGCGCTGCAGTACGCCTCGCTTCAGTGGCCGCTGGAAAACGGCTGGGTCAACTACAACAGCCTGCAGCTGCTGGCATACTTCTCCATCGTGTTTATTGCCGCGCCGCTGGCCATCATCTCCGGATTGCGGATGTCCCCGTCCTGGCCGGCCAAATCCCGGGTGAACCGGTACTTCCGCATTGAAACGGCCCGGGCAGTGCACTTCCCGGTGATGGTCTACTTCGTGCTGTTCATCATCGTTCACATCACGCTGGTGCTCACCACCGGGGTGCTGCGGAACCTGAACCACATGTACGCCGCGTCGGACGATACCGGCTGGACCGGCTTCTGGTTCTTCGCGGTCTCGGTGGTGGTCATGGTCGGAGCGTGGGTGGCAGCCCGTCCACTGCTCCTGCGGCCCGTCGCCGCCCTGACCGGCAAGGTCTCCCGGTAAGGGCGGCTGCCGCGGCCCCTATACGTCGAGGGTGCCGGCCCGCACCCCGGGGGCCGGCTGCGCTGCTCGAACGTTGATTTCACGCTTGAGGATCTTGCCGGTGGGACCCTTGGGCAGTTCATCGGTGAACACCACCCGGCGCGGGTATTTGTAGGCGGCGAGGCGGTCCTTGGCGAACTCCATGATCTCAGCGGCCAGCGCGTCCCGGGCGTCGTCGTCCTGCGGAACGGCCTCGGCCTTGAGTCCGATCACGGCCGCCACTTCCTCGCCGTTGAGCTCATCGGGCATTCCGACGACGGCGGCTTCCGCGACGGCGGGATGCTCGTACAGGATTTCCTCCACTTCGCGCGGGTACACGTTGTAGCCGCCGCGCAGGATCATGTCCTTCTTCCGGTCCACGATGTAGATGTTGCCTGCTTCATCGAACCGGGCGAGGTCACCGGTGCGGAACCAGCCGTCGGGGATGGCGGCCGCCGTGGCCTCCGGGTTGTTCCAGTACTCCTTCATCACGCCGAGCCCGCGGACCGAAAGCTCGCCAATCTCACCGATCGGCACGTCATGGCCCTCGCCGTCGAGCATCCGCACTTCCATGCCGAACACCGGCTTGCCGATCGAGCCGGGATGGTGCTCCTCGCCGGGGAGATTAAAGGACACGATCGGAGAGGTTTCGGACAGGCCGTAGCCTTCGAGCAGCTCCGTACCGAACCGTTCCTCGAATTCCCGGAGGACTTCGACCGGCATTGCGGCCCCACCGGTGATGGCTCCGCGCAGGGACGAAATGTCGGTGGTGGCCAGGTCCGGGTGGCGCAGCATCCCGACGTACATCGTGGGCACGCCCTCAAAGAGTGTCACCCTGTCCCGCTCGATGATTTCCAGGGCCTGGCCGGCGTCGAACCGGGGGAGGAGGCTGATGGCGGCGCCGGCGAGCACTGCGGCGTTAAGCGCCGCGGTCTGCCCGAAGACGTGGAAGAAAGGCAGACCGCCGAAGATCACGTCAGTTTCCGTGATGCCCAGCAGGTCCCGGGCGACGTCGGCGTTGCTGCGCAGGTTGTTATGGGTCAGGGCCGCGCCTTTCGGCCGGCCGGTGGTGCCGGAGGTGTAGAGGACGACGGCGATGTCCCCGCCGTCGACCTCAGCAACGCCGTCCTCCGCCTCGGTGTCCGCGAGCAGCTCCCGGAAGCTGCTGGCGTTGACTGGGATGACGTCCACGCCGCCGGCCTCCTCGGCGCCCGCGGCGGCCTCGGGAAGCATCAGCTCGAAGGCGAAGAGCAGGCTCGCACCGGAATCCTGCAGCGTGTAGGCGACTTCCCGGGCCTTCAACAGGGGATTCATTGGCACCACGACAGCCCCGTAGCGCAGTACCCCGTAGTAGACCGAGGCCATCGGCGGAATGTTGGGCATCATCAGGGCTACCCGGTCTCCGCGCTGCACGCCGCGGGCGCGGAGCAGTCCTGCGACCTTGGCGCTCATGGCGTTCAGCATTTGGTAGCTGATGACGGTGTCGGCCAGCTTCAATGCGGTGTTCCCGGGAACGCGGGCTGCGGTGTCGGTCAGGATTCCGGCGAGGTTGGGCATGGACGATCTCCTTTGATCAGGGCCAGCGGTAGCTGCGGTGCACCCGAGGCTACACAGCCTCTCCCTGTGTGGGAACCGCCTATGCACTGCGTTTCGGTAAGCAAAGGACCACCGGTGCGGTTTTCCAGCCTCTGGTGGCTGCTGCCCTAGCGGCGCTTTAGCCGGGTCCCAGGTCGTTACCCCCGGAATAAGCCGCTGTAGGCATTGAGGGCCAGCTGTCCGCCGAGATGCGCATAGAGGACCCTGCTGCCGGCCGGGATGCCGCCGCTGGTCACGAGGTCGATCAGCCCGGCCAGGGACTTCCCCTCATAGACCGGGTCGGTGATCATGGCCTCAAGCGATGCTCCGAGCCGGATCGCTTCCAGCGTGGAGTCGACCGGAATGCCGTAGAGATCTCCGGCCCAGCCCTCCAGTACGGTGATCTCGTCGTCGCGCAGGTCCCGGCCCAGTCCGATCAGCTCCGCAGTGTTCCGCGCGATGCGCTCTACCTGGCCGCGGGTCTTCTGCAGTGTGGCGGAGGCATCGATGCCGATCACCCGGCGCGGCCGCTCCTGGCCTGCGAAGCCGGCGATCATGCCGGCGTGGGTGGAGCCGGTGACTGTGCAGACGATGATGGTGTCGAAGAAGATGCCAAGCTCACGCTCCTGCTGCTCCACCTCGTACGCCCAGTTGGCGAAGCCCAGGCCGCCCAGCGGATGGTCCGAGGCGCCGGCCGGAATCGCGTAGGGAGTTCCGCCGTCGGCCTTCACCTCTTCAATGGCGGCCTCCCAGCTGCTGCGGATGCCAATGTCGAAGCCGGCGCTGTCCAGCCGGACGTCGGCTCCCATGAGCCGGGAGAGCTGGATGTTGCCCACGCGGTCCGAGAGCGGGTCCGGCCAGTCCACCCAGTTCTCCTGCACCAGCCGCGCCTTCAGCCCCAGTTTGGCTGCCACCGCGGCGACCTGCCGGGTGTGGTTCGACTGGTAGCCGCCGATGGACACCAGGGTGTCCGCGCCCTGCGCCAGCGCATCGGGTACCAGATACTCCAGCTTGCGGGTCTTGTTGCCGCCGAAGGCCAGGCCGCTGTTGACGTCCTCCCGCTTCGCCCAGATCTCGACGCCGCCGCCCAAGTGTGCGCTCAGGCGGGGGAGCGGGTGAACCGGGCTCGGCCCGAAGGTCAGCGGATAGCGCTCAAAGTCTGTGATGGCCATGCGGACGAGTATGCCCCACGCCTGCGGCCGGGGTGCGGAACCAGGGGCAGGTCCTCAGAACTTTTCGACTGTGCTCTGGATGTCGTGAACCTGCTCGGCCGGGATCCAGCCGGCAACGCTCTGGTGGAACAACGGTTCGTTGTAAGAGAAGGGATGGAAACCGTAAGAGCTGATGAGTCTGCGCTGGTCGGATTCCTCCCAGCGGCTTGACTGCATGACGGCGAGTCTTCCCGCGGCGTCTTCGGCAAGGATTCGGACCTGCCGTCCCCGGCCCAGGTCTCCTGATACTTCGACCTCCTGAACACCTGATACTTCGTCAGCTGGCACCCGGAGGATGTGGTCGACCGGGGTTGCGGCGAAATTATTCGGATGCCGGCGGCACGTTTTCCATTCAGGGCCGGGAGCCAAATCGGCCCTGCTGACCAGCGTCAGGGTTCCGTACTGACTCGGTCGGACATCCCGAAGCTCGTATTCGCTGCCGCGCCAGGTTCCGAAGGCCCCGGTGAGCTTGCTGCCGTCCGCCCGCCACCTGCTGACGCCCGGCACGAATGATGGTTCGTTTTCCATGTCCCCCTGCTTTTCACTGGCTGCTGTTTCTGTTTCGACCCTCTCATACGAGCCGTTACAGTCTGCTGGTGGAACCCTTGGCTGCACCAGCGGGCTGGACCGGCGGCGGTATTCTGGAACCGGATTCGAGGCACGGCCCCGGCACTCCGTCCCGGCCGCCGAACATCCCGCACACCCGAATGGAAACCGCCTTGTCCCTTCCTGCCCCGAGCCCCGCTCCAGCAACTGCCCCGGCAGCACGGCAGACCGTGCTCTCCACCCTGCGCTCGCCGCAGCTGCTGAAGACCGAGGCGCTGGCCGGACTGGTGGTGGCGCTGGCCCTGATCCCG